>CAZYGL010000085.1:0-6474 GCA_964647335.1 uncultured Syntrophomonas sp.
ATTGCCCGGTCATCCGGTCTCTGCGCTGATGATTTTTCATATTATTTGCGCACCGCTTATCAGTTCTGTTACGGTGAACCAGGTAGAGGCCCGGCTGACCATGAACCTGGCCTCTCAGGCGGGGCGAGATGATTTTGTGCCGGTGCAGTTGCTTCCCACACCCGAAGGGCCAGAAGCACATCCTCTGCTTGGAAAATCCGGATTGATGAGTATCCTGGCCCAGGCTGATGGATATATCCACCTGCCCTATGAACAGCAGGGGATAAAGGGCGGAGAAATCGTAACCGTGACTCGGTTTTAGAAACCGTCAGGAAAAGACTGTCCCAGAAGGTGAACCAGGCCTTTGCGGACCATTCTAGGATGGCTTGTCCTTTGGCTGGATACCCGCATCCTGCAGAGATTTCTTGACCAGGTCTTTCATTTCTTCGATATACGAGCGGTAGAGCCTGGCCTGCTCCGCTTGTTCCTCCAGTGTCAGACCCAGGGTCTTTTTCTTACGGGCCAATTCATTTATTCGCAGTTGATCTTTTTCTTCCATGATAATCAGCTCCTTGATATAAGTATAAAACATCTCTTTTAAAAATTAAGGTTAAAATAATAGTTGACCCGCATGGATCCGGGGGTAATTACGTTGGTGTCAGCAGCCCGGGCTTCAACCTATAATAAATATTGTTTATGGGATCATCTTGCTTTGAGGAAGGTTTCTATTGGATAGCAACTGGGTCTTTAAAGACTATAGCAGCGATGCTGCTGCCCGGATAAGCCAGGCAATGGGATTGTCGCCGATTACGGCTGCACTTTTGGTCCAGAGAGGGATCAACAGTGTTGATGATGCGCGGGATTTTCTGAACGCCAACCTGAGTGATCTGACCGATGCCAGGCTGATGCAGGGCGTTGACGCGGCCGTAACCAGGCTGCGCCAGGCTTTGGCAATCCGGGAGAAAATTGTGATCTACGGTGACTACGACGTGGACGGCATTTGCAGTATAGTAATCCTCCTGGAATGCCTGGAAATGCTGGGTGCGGACGTGGATTATTATGTTCCCAACCGATTTACTGAGGGCTATAGCCTGAATAATGAGGCAATTGCGGCTCTGGCAGCCCAAGGGGTGACGGTGCTGGTCACAGTGGACTGTGGCATCAGTTCGGTTGAAGAGATTGCTTATGCGGCGGATTTGGGCCTGGATGTGATCGTTACCGACCACCATACCCTTCCGCCGGATCTGCCGCCAGCTCTGGCTATAATAAATCCTAAGCAGGATAACGAGCTTCGCATTGCAGGCCTGGCCGGGGCCGGGGTCGCCTTTAAATTGGCATCGGCGCTGGGGGAGTCTGTAATTGCCTGGCCAGAAATTCATAACTGGCTGGAATTGGTGGCATTGGCTACCGTTGCAGACCAGGTTCCCCTTCTCTGGGAGAATCGCATCTTGGTTAAACATGGTTTGATGGTCCTGGAAAAGACCCGCCGACCTGGCCTCAAAGCATTGATGAGTTCCACCGGCCTTGAAGGAAAGCCTATTCAAAGCTGGCAGGTCGGTTTTATCCTGGCTCCGCGGCTGAATTCTGCAGGGCGAATGGAATCAGCCAGAATCAGCGTGGATCTGCTGACCTGCAAGCAAGCTGCGCTGGCCGAAAAACTGGCAGAACGCCTTTGCCGGATGAATGATGAAAGAAAAATCATCGAAGAGCAGATTTATTCCCAGGCCGTTTCTCAATTGGAGGAGCAAGGCACACCGCACAGGGATGGAATATTAATCGCATCCGGCGATTACTGGCATCGAGGAGTCATTGGGATTGTAGCTTCCAGGCTCGCCGACAGCTATCACAAGCCGGCTTTGGTCATAACCTGGGAAGGTGAAGTGGGGAGGGGTTCGGCGCGGAGCGCGGGTGATATCGATATATGCAGTGCCTTCAGGGACAACCGGGATCTATTGTTAGCCTATGGCGGGCACAAGGCTGCGGCTGGCATGAGCGTCTCCCGCGCAAAATATGAAGCCTTGGTAGCCGCCCTGGATGAGCACTGTAAAGACGATATCCGTTTGAAGACAGGGCAAAAATTCTACCGGGCCGATCTGGAAGTGACTGAGGAAGAGATCAATGCCGGGTTGCAGAGGGAGATCGATTTGCTGCGGCCATTTGGGGAAGGCAATCCAGCCCCCCATTTCGTTATTCGCGGAACGAGGATGAACCGGATCGGCCGGGTGGGGAAACGGCGCGAGCACCTCAGATTCAGTATCGGCAGCCGGAGGATAGCTGGCATAATGTTCAATCGTGGCGACAAATCCGATTCGCAGTTGGAACACTGCAGCCAGGACCTCTTGTTTGAGTTGGACAGCAACAATTTCGCCGGGCAATCCAGCCTGCAGATGAAAGTCAGAGATGTGCGGCCAGCCTTCATAAGCGATGAAAGAGTGGACTCAAACAGTCAATTCCATGCACGGCTCAAACTGCTGAGCAGGGTAGTCAGGGAAAATGAAGCCTGGCGTCCGGTAGTCCTGATCTACCCTTGCCATAGGAGCCTGGTAAAGCATCAAGGAGTAATCGAGTATTTCCTGGGCAGACATGACATACAGTGGCTGCACGGTCAGGTCAACCCCTGGAACCTGGATGAAGGGGTGCGGCAGCTCCGCCAGGGAGCTGCGCGCATCTTTTTGACCACCCAGGCTTTTTGGCAATATTACCTGGCAAGGTTCGAAATACCGGATCAATTGCGCCTGATTATCAAGCTCTGGTCGGATTCCAGCCCGGAACGCCTGTCTGAAGAGCCAGTTGCGAGAGAATATGTCCGCTGGGATTTGCCGCGGGAGGGGATCATTCTGTGCCAGGGTCTGGCTGAACATGGGGCAGGCACAACTGTTATTTACGCCAACCGGGCTGAAACAGTCAGGAATTATATCGGAAAGTATCCCTGTTTTCACGTCGAAGCGGGCATAAAAGACATGAATGCGCGCAGAATGCGGCGCCAAAATTTCTGGCAGTCGGCCGAGTCTGGGCTCATTTCTGACGGGACCCACACGCCGGGCCGACCTTATATTGAGAGGCTGGATCGGCTGATATTGGCTGATTCGCCGTTGGGCTTCTACGAATTGGCAGCCTGGACTGACTACCTGGATCATGGCCAGTCCTTGCCTGTTGAGGTGGCATTCGGCCCTGACAGATTAGAGCAAAACCGTAGCTATCTGAGGCGCTTGTATCCTCCAGCCTGGAAGGTGGAGACGGTTATGGAAGCTTACCGGCAGCTGTATGCGGGGACTGAAGTCCCCGTCCTCCAGGTTACTGAAGCGATCCGCAGCCACCTGGGGAGGCAGCATACAATGCTGGAAATACGCACAGCACTGCGTGTAGCGGCGGATTTGGGCTTGTGCCGGTATGAGAAAAGCGGTAGTATTATGGCAACCAAACTGCTGGAGTATTCGCAACCCATACAGGATTGGGAGTCCAGCCCCTATGTTATGGAAGGAATCGCTGAAACCAAAATCCTGGCGGATTGGGAACAGGAGCTGTCGAGGACCATGGGGTGGTGATGATGATGGGACCGCAGACCATTATGGACCGGGTAAAAGAATATGATCCGGATGCGGATTTCGAACTGATAGCCAAGGCATTCAACTATGCTTTGACTGCCCATGGCGATCAAAAACGGATCTCCGGAGAGCCCTACATAATCCATCCGGTGGAAGTGGCACTGATCCTTACCGAAATAGAGATGGACAGTGCATCTGTTTGCGCTGCCCTGCTGCATGATGTGATTGAAGACACCCATTTCAGTTACCAAAACCTGGTTGATGAATTCGGGGAAGAAATCGCCATGCTGGTAGAAGGGGTAACCAAACTCAGCCGGATTGACTTCAAATCCCGGGAGGAAGCCCAGGCTGAGAACCTGCGCAAGATGTTCATTGCCATGGCCAAAGATATCAGGGTAGTCTTGATCAAATTGGCGGACAGGCTGCACAACATGCGGACCCTCAACTATCAGCCCGAATTCAAACAAAAAGAGATCGCCAGGGAAACCTTGGAGATATTTGCTCCCTTGGCCCATCGCTTGGGTGTCTTCAAATTCAAATGGCAGCTGGAGGACCTGGCCTTTCTCTATTTGGAACCGGAGACTTACTATGAAGTTGCCCAGAGGCTCAAGACCAAGCGTAAAGAAAGGGAAGATTACGTAAATACCCTAAAAAAACAGATCCAGGAGGGGCTTGAGCAGATCGGCCTCAAGGCTGATATAGCCGGACGCCCAAAAAATATCTACAGCATTTACAAAAAAATGATCAAACAAGACAAATCGATCGATGAGATCTATGATAAAATCGCTATTCGGGTTTTAGTCGACACAATACCTGAATGCTATGGAGTACTGGGCATTATCCACACGATTTGGAAGCCCTTGCCGGGCCGATTCAAGGATTATATAGCCACTCCCAAACCCAATATGTACCAGTCGCTTCACACTACCCTGATCGGCCAGGGCGGTGAGCCATTTGAAGTCCAGATCAGGACCTGGGAGATGCACGCCATAGCCGAATCAGGTATTGCTGCGCACTGGCATTATAAAGAGGGCGCCAGTCCCAAAGAAAAGGACAAGAAATTCGATGAGAAACTTGCCTGGTTGAGGCGGATCCTGGAATGGCAGCAGGATATCAACGATAATTCCGAATTTATGGAGTCATTGAAAACCGACTTGTTTGATGATACGGTATTTATTTTCACTCCCAAAGGAGCGGTTATCGAGCTGCCCAAAGGTTCTTGCCCGGTAGATTTCGCTTATCGGGTGCACACCGAGGTGGGGCACAAATGTACCGGCGCCAAGGTCAACGGGCGTATTGTGCCCTTGGAATATCAGCTCAACAATGGTGATATAGTCGAGATAATAACGTCGAAAAATTCACTGGGGCCAACGCGGGGCTGGCTGGATTTTGTCAAAACATCCTCGGCCCGCAGCCGCATCAAGGCCTGGTTCAAAAAGGGACAGCGCCAGGAAAATATTGTCAAAGGCCACGAGATACTGGAAAGCGAATTGAAAAAGCGTCATTTCGATGCCAAGGATCTATTGAAGGAAAGCAAGCTGGGGGATATCGTGGCGCGTTTTTCCCTGGCGTCGATCGAAGACCTGTATGCAGCGGTCGGAGATGGCAGTCTGACGGCCAACCAAGTCGTCAACAGGATACAGGAGGCTCATTTCCCTGACCTGGGGGCTGATGAACTAGTCAGGCTGCCACAGCCCGTTTCTGAGAGAAAGAAGCGGGCCGGGGACACCAAAGCTCTGCGCATCAGAGGGGTGGATGATGTGGTCATCCGGCTGGCCCATTGCTGCAATCCCTTGCCTGGCGACGAGGTTCTAGGGTATATCACCAGGGGGCGGGGCGTATCCGTACATCGCCAGGATTGCCCCAACCTCCAGAATTACCTCCGTAATGAGAAAAATAGGATCTTGGAGGTAGAATGGGCTGCAGAACAGGGCCATTATATAGTAGAGATGGAGATCGATGCCTTGGACAGAGCCCGTCTGACTTCAGATGTCATGACCGTCATAGCCGACATGAAGATACCGGTCAATTCGGTTTTTTCCCGCGCCACCAGAAATGGACAGGCCCTTATGAATCTCAAGCTGGAAATAACCGATATGTCCCAATTGAATTCGGTAAAACAGAAGATACTGAAGGTAAAGGGCATAACAGATGTCAGGAGGGTGCTGCCGGGTGAAGGCCGGGCATAACATGGACAGGGCCTATCAGTAAAAGGCCTGCTGGGGATTAATTACAGGGAGGAAGTGTGGTTTTGATATTAATCGGGATGGAAATCAGTGCTATGGGGGTAAACTGCTATATCATAGGATGTGAGGAAACCCGTGAGGCAGCAGTTATCGATCCTGGGGGCAATCCCCGGGGAATAGTCAACGTGTTGCAGGAAAACGACCTGAAAGCAGTCTATATTATCAATACCCACGGTCATATCGATCATATAGGAGGCAACCAGGGGGTCAAGGAAGCCACCGGGGCCAAAATCTTGATTCATGAAGCCGACGGTAAGATGCTGACCAATCCGGGGTCCAATCTCTCTTTCCTGATGGGTAACAAAGTCACCAGCCCACCAGCCGACCAATTTGTCCAGGAAGGCGATATTATCAAGGTCGGTAATACGGTTGAGCTGGAAGTCATTCACACTCCAGGCCACAGCCCAGGCGGGATATGTCTAAAATGCGGTGAGGTTATATTTGTAGGTGACACCTTATTCCAGGGTTCTATTGGCAGGACTGATTTCCCGGGGGGATCGTACAAGCAGTTGATCCAGATGATCCAGGAAAAATTGCTTTGCTATGATGATGCGACAATTGCCTACCCTGGTCACGGCCCGGCGACGACTATCGGTTTCGAAAGAAAGCATAATCCATTCTTATAGCTAGTTGGCAGTTGAATCCCAGACGTACCGCAGCATACCAGGCTCCCCGCTGAAAATCGGTGGGGAGTCTGTCGATTT
>CAZYGL010000086.1:0-4536 GCA_964647335.1 uncultured Syntrophomonas sp.
TGGACAAGAAATATGACCTGCCACATCACAACATTATATTTGCCGATGATTATCACAAAAATGTTGAGGAAATCTACACCTATAAAACGCTGCCGGTTGATCCATCCTTTTATGTGCAAAATCCGTCTATCATCGATCCTACTCTGGCACCGCCAGGGAAGTCGTGCATTTATGTTCTGGTACCTGTAGCCAATACCACTGGTGGAATCGACTGGGAGAATAATAAACTCGGTTTTCGCAATCTGGTTATCGAAAAAATCAAGGCGAGAACTGAAATGACTGACATCGATCAGCATATCGAAGTGGAAAAAATCATCACTCCCGATAACTGGGAGAAAGACTATAAAATCTATAATGGTGCAACCTTCAACTTGAGTCATAAGCTTACCCAGATGCTTTATTTCAGGCCGCATAACAAATTTGAGGAATTTGGCAACTGCTATATCACTGGCGGGGGAACCCATCCAGGCAGCGGGCTTCCTACAATTTATGAATCGGGGAGAATTGTAGCCAATCTAATTATTCAGGACAAAACCATGGGACTTGGATTTAAATACCGGGACGTTTTTGACCAGGATATTGACTCCAGCCGCAGCACCTTCACTGGCAGAAGTTAACAAAGATAGTCATGTTTTTTTTGCAGGATTCTTTGGAGTCTTGCCCGGTTATATCTTTGCGCAACGACACAGGGAATATTAACCGCCAATGCATATAAGATCATAATCCAGCCGACAGGGGGAGGATTCCAGAGAAAGAAAAGCAAGGCGGGCGGCATCGCTATCCAATGTGTCAATTCCGCACGGCGCGATTCCCTGATGAAGGCAGCAAGATAGGCGGGGTTCCTGCTTTGCAGCTGTTTTTTGGGAAATCCCTTCCTGAGGATGGTAGCTCCATCCGGCAGTTTGTCTTTCCAGGTTCGGACCCTAAAAAGGTTTTGCCAGAGCTCGCCGGATTTTTCCCATTTTCGGCTGCGGTAAAGGTAATTGTCGTCTTCGAACAAGCGATCAGGCAGGTTGAGGGTCAGGATTGCACTGGCCATATGAATAAAAAACCAAGCCGCGAAATCGACGAGGATAGTCAATATGATTGGTATTTCAAAAATGTACATCAACTGGTCCTCTCGTTTCAGCGGTCCAAATTCCAGGTCCTGTTTAGACTTTGACCTGCCGGCCTCTCCAACTGACGGTATGAAGAACTTTGGTCTGGTAAAAGGATTTAAGGAACATCAGGGTGAAAAACACGAACAGAACTGGGAAAACAGTTAACAGCAGGGGATGAAAATTACCAACTTTTTGTGCCAGCCAAAATAGTTGGAGCGCATAGACTACATAGGCTAATATACCGGCAGTAATCCAGAGCATCGAGCTGTCTCGGATTCCATATAGTAAGAGGGCCAGGGTCGCAAAACCACCCGAGATCCAGGCAATGATCATAGCAAAGATCAAGGGGTGGGTTGATGAAGCCGCGGTCCCGAAGTTCTTGCTCCAGCCTTCGATGAGTTGGACAAGTCCATCGGGATACATGCGAAAAGAAATGAGCCCCCGGCCTCCCAAGCAGTGCACTGGCAAATCGTTCTTTCGAAAAGCCTGGCCCAGGGACAGATCCTCCATTACATCACCGCGGATAGCCTCATGCCCCCCTACCCTGAAGTAATCATCTCGCCTGCACAGAATACATGGTCCGAAAAGGCCAGCGCTAGGTATTTGTGTCCCCCAGGGCGTGAATACATTCATGCCGGCCATCACAATGATATTAAAGACAGCGGAAAGACTTTCATAAAATCGGACCACCGTATGATAAGGCTGAACTGAGAGGCTGCCTTTGCCGCCAAGGTTCTCAAAGGTGATCAGAAGCCTGCGCAGGCTAAAAGGATCGACCAGCCTGGTATCGGCATCCAAGAACAGCAGCCATTCACCGGCAGATAAACGAGCTCCGCTCCAGCAAGCTTTGGATTTCCCGATCCATTCATCCCCCAGTTCCGCTGCAGAAATGACCCGAGCACCCGCTTCCTTTGCGATCTGGGCCGTGTTGTCAGAAGACTGGTCATCGACTATGATCAGTTCATCAGGCTGGAATTCCTGCTGATATAATGACTCCAGCAGCACAGGCAAGCGAAGCGCTTCGTTGCGGGCTGGAATTATGACCGAGACTGATTCGGCGGGCCTCATGGTTACAATTTCATCAACGCTTTGTGCCAAAGGGATGTGCCAAAGCATTAAAAAACCGCAAAGCAGTGCCGCCACAATGATTATGCTGCTGATGACCAAGATAATCAGCTCTCCTTTGACCAATAGAGTCAGCTGTCGGTGTTCAAATAAACCAGCGCCGCAGCCTTTTTAGGGTCGATATCGACTGCTTATCGTAGGGGGGATAAAGGAATCGCCAATCCGGCCAAATAGACTCCTGGTAAAGTACTCTTTCGTAACTGAAGTTCTGAATACTGTATTTTCCATGATAACGACCGTAGCCACTGGCTCCGATCCCGCCAAAGGGGAGCTTAGAACTGGCTGCATAACGGACAACCTGGTTCACAGAAAAGGCGCCGCATCTAAAGGAGTCGCGCAGATTCATAATGTTTGATTTGTTGCGGCTGAAAAGGTAGACAGCCAGCGGTTCTGGCTGAGATCTCAGGTATTCGATCAATTTATCCAAGGATTCATAAGGTAGAACAGGGAGAATGGGCCCGAAAATTTCCTCTTGCATTATCGGGCTTCCGGCTGGCAGAGCAGTCAACAGGGTTGGTGCGATATAGTTCCGGGTAACATCCACTGAACCACCATGACGAACCTGGCCCTGAAGCAAGAATTTGATTAAGCGCTCCATCTGACGGGGGTGACCGATGCGCCCATAATCCGGACTTGAAGCAGGGTCAGTGCCAAAGATCTGCTGGATTTGCGTGCCCAGTAAGTCCAGCAACGGTTCCAGGCAGCAAGCTTCCACCCAGACAGTATCTGGAGCTATACACGTCTGCCCCGCGTTTAAAAATTTACCCCAGACAATCCGCCTGGCGGTTGCTTGGTTCAATCCAGTGGCGTCGACGATACATGGATTTTTCCCGCCCAGCTCCAAGGTCAGGGGGATATTGCGCCCAGCTACGGCTTTCGCGATGAGGGACCCTACACGCTGGCTGCCAGTGAAAAAAATCCCGTCCCAGGGCAGGGCGAGTAATTGCTCAGCGATCATTGCATCGCCTTCAACCACCGCAACAATTTCAGGTGGAAATGCTTCCCTAAGAGACCTGTTCAGAAGATCTGCGCTAGCTGGTGCTAGTTCGGAAGGCTTAAGAAAGCAGCTGTTACCAGCTGCCAGAGCACCGGCTAAGGGTAATAATGAGAGTTGCAGTGGATAGTTCCAGGGACTGATGATCAGCACTGAGCCATAAGCTTCCCTCGTAACACTGGCCCGCATATCGGACAGCCGGGAAAATAAGTTAGTGCTGAATATTGGTTGTGGACGGCTGAAGTGCTTGATATGTTGAATTAGGAAGTCTATTTCGTTGAGGACAACGGCAATTTCGGAAGCATAAGCCTCCATAGCCGGCTTGCCCAAGTCCGAAGCGAGTGCCGCCATCCAATCCGCCTCGCGGTCCAAGATCATTGCCTTGAGAAGTTCCAAGCGGCTTCTCCGCACGTCTGCGCTGCGCCACAGACCGGAGCGCACATGGGCCTTTTGCTGTTCGAGGGTTGTGTTCCAGTCGCGCCGAAAAGCGAGATCTTCCATTAACCGCGCAGATCCCGCTGCACTATCATGTCGCTCACCTGTTGGCCGCACAAAGTTACCATGGGCATGCCGCCACCAGGATTTACTGAACCGCCGACAAAATATAGGTTATCGTATTTAGCGCTCTGTTTAGGGTGTTTGAAACCATGGTTTCTCTTGCGATCGGCGACCACCCCATAAATTGCCCCGCGGTCAGAACCGTACATACGACGTATATCTTCCGGGGTCCACATGTCTTCCACCACAATATGCTGGCGCAGGTCTGTCAATCCCATCCTCTCCAATTTGACCAGCACAATTTCACGAAGCTGACGATAATCATCGCCGGTAAAGGGCGGATCCTGTATATGGGGAATGTGAGGCAGGATCTTGATGTTTTCATGTCCTGCAGGAGCCTGCCCAGGATCGGTCTTATTGACGTTGACGACATAAATAATCGGATCGTCAGGAAGTTCATGCTGATGAAAAACCTTATCGAAATGGTGGCGCGGATCAGCGGAAAAGAAGAAGTTGTGGTGAGCCAACTGGGGATAAAGCCGGTCGACCCCGATATGAAGAACTAATCCGGAGCATGCTGGTTCGAAGCGGTCAAACTGCCGGACAAAAGAAGGTTCTTCACCTAGCAGGTCCACATAGGTAGGGATGACTTCACGATTTGAGACATAGTAGTCAGCTGATAGCCTCGTGCCGTCGGCCAACTCTATGGCGGTGATATGATGCTGGTTGTCATGTATCATTTGTTTAACGGCCTTGCCAGTATACAATTCAACGCCGATTTCCTCAGCTAGTTTCTGCAGGCCGTCTGCAATGCCATGC
>CAZYGL010000086.1:4636-6466 GCA_964647335.1 uncultured Syntrophomonas sp.
CAATTCAACGCCGATTTCCTCAGCTAGTTTCTGCAGGCCGTCTGCAATGCCATGCATGCCACCGGGCACATACCAGACGCCCTGCTGATGCTGCATATATATCATCATATTGAGAATTGAAGGCGCATCATAAGGAGATGATCCCACATATTTGATAAAATAGGCCAGCATATCGCGCAGATTCTGATTGCTGATGCGCTTCGCGATCCCATCATACATGGACGAAAAATAATCGAATCCCATTAGTGATTCGACTAATCCATGGTATTTAAACACAGCGCGGGCATCATCCAGGCCTTTGGCAAAATAACCCTTTTCGGTAAGGTCATACAAACGATGCGCATAGTCCAGGAAGCTCTGATACTCCCCAATGTCCTGGTGGTTAAGGCTGGGATTCTTATGAAGCATGGTCGCAAGGTCGCCATAAAGGTCGATCACAGTGCCATCGGTGAAGAAAGACCGCCACTCCAGATCCAGGCGGGTGATAGGTATGTAATCAGCCATTGAAAGGCCGCTAGCCTTAAAAAGTTTCTCGAACAGGTGCGGCATTGTTAGAATGGATGGCCCCAGGTCGAATAAGAATCCTCCAGTTTCCAGCCAGTTCAGCTTACCCCCCAGGTGACTGTTTTTTTCGAAAAGTGCAACCTCGTAACCGCTCTGGGCAAGTGATATGGCGCTGGAGAGGCCGCCTAGACCACCGCCGATTATAATTACAGATTTGCCAGTAATTCTGGACATGTTACGACTCCCTTCTGTATAACCTATTCATTGTGGCTTGCAATGGCAAGAATTATTCAGGTTCGGGACATATATAATGATTTTATCATATACCTCTCAGAAATCCGGATATCAAACAGCAGTAAAATGAGTACTGTAAGGAGTTATAATGAAAACATAGGGAAAGCAGATTAACCCTAGTATTGATCGGCTGCCAGAGAGGAGGGAATTTATGTCAAGGTACGAAACTCCCGAATACCAAGTCCTGGAGAAGGAAGGCGACCTAGAGCTGAGACAATATGAAACCTATTATACAGCTGCAGTTGAACAAGATGGACTATCCGACGATAATGGATTCAGGCAAGTATTTGATTTCATCAGCGGCAATAATGTCGGTCATGAAAAAATTGCTATGACCATTCCGGTGATCAATGAAATGAAGCCGGGAAATATCACGACTGAATTTGTCATGCCGCACAAATATTCCCTGGAAAATATTCCGGAACCCAATAATCCCAAGATAATAATAAAAAAAATTGAAGGCAGGCTAACTGCTGCGATCACCTTCTCAGGCACGGTACACGAAAAAGAAGTGCGGTACTATGAACAATTATTGACTGAATGGCTCGACAAAAAGAACCTGAAACCCAGTGGGGCATTCAAATTGGCCCGGTATAATGCGCCCTTTTCGCTAACATTTTTGAGAAGAAATGAAGTTCTTATCGATATCAATACTGAAATCTAGGTTGCTTCACTGCAGAGCTTGGACCTTTTATGCCTGGTCTGCAAAGCGGATGGGTGCACGCCATGGCGCCCATGCGGAGTCTCCTATTTACTGGGCTCGGTCCAGTAAATTCAAGCCAATTGTGTTAGAATTAATTACTGGTATTTAAGTAAAATTTCACTATGAACCTAATATAGAAGATAGGAGGGATACGATTATGCTAGGGAAGAGCATCGAGGAAATGAATATCGGTGACACAGCCAGTTTCACCAAGACGGTTTCTGAATATGATGTCTACTCGTTTGCTGGTATAACCGGGGACTTCAATCCGGCCCATATCAATACCCTTTATGCCAGTGAAACCAGCTTCGGGAAGCGGATCGCCCATG
>CAZYGL010000087.1:0-6460 GCA_964647335.1 uncultured Syntrophomonas sp.
CCCCCTAACCCAACAGACCGGTTTTTAAGACCGAGTCCACGAATTTTCCGATCTCACCAGGATCTGCACCGAATTTAACACCATTCCTGGCCATGCTTGCCGCCAGTATGCTCCTGGTATGCAAACAGGGTACAAATTCCTGGCCTATATCCGCCGCAGTTATTTCCTCTACCGGCTTTTTGCCTGCTGCCAGGGTGTCTTTCAGGCCTGGTATGCGCGGTGTATTGATATCTGGGAGGACTGATACCAGAGCTGGCAACGGCAGAGAAAGCACCTCGATCCCTTCCTCCATCTTCCTCTCTGCGATCAAATGGTCACCATCGATGGTGAGCTTGTTTACATAGGTAACGCAGGGGATATTCAAGAGCTCAGCCAAACGGGGTCCGACTTGTTGGGCATAGAGATCACCTGAGCCCTCTCCGCAAATGATCAGATCATATTCCGCACGGGCATGGATAGCAGCCGCCAGGATAGCAGCCGTCTGGGATGGTTCGAGATTTTCGTAGGCAGGATCGTTAACAAAATAGGCTTTTTCCGGACCGCGGGAAAGCACATCCTTGAGGCTTTTGCGGGCTGAAGGTGCTCCAACCGTAATAGCTGCAGCGCTCCCTCCGTAATTTTCGATGAGCAAGGTGGATTCTTCGATGGCATAGCGATCATATTCGCTGATACGGTAGGCAACTCGCTCCAGGTCCAGTTCTTTCGAACCAGGAGCCGTTTTTATGTCTGCTTGATCGATTACCCATTTATAACAGGTTAGAATACGCGGCACACTCAATCTCTCCTTCCATTTCACTTCCAGGGGAGGTTAAGTCCCCGGTCCCGCCTAGGTGCAGGGGGGAACGATCCTATCTGAAGTTTACGGGGAAGGATGGACTTTGTCAACAATTAGATGGTATGCCAAGTATTATTTAGGTTCGATGGAACCGATCTCCTCGAGCACATTTTTCAAAAACTCCGCTTCCTGTTGGTCGAGCTTGACTAGGGCTCGCCGGTTGGCTGTCTCAATGGCTTCCGAAACCGGTTTTTGCAGTTTCTTGCCCTTGGCAGTCAGCATGACCTGCATAGCGCGGCGATCTTTGGGATCGGTCTGCTTTTCGATAAGTCCTTTTTGTTCCATGCGATCAAGAATCCCAGTAATGGTTGATCCGTCGAGTGCCAGCCGGTCGGCTAGTTTTTTGGCGGTTTGGGCGTTCTCATCCCACAGGCACCGGAGTACGCCATACTGGCCCGGTGTGACCCCAAAGGGAGCCAATTCAGCTTTGAAAAGCTGATGTATGTTGCGCTGGGCTTTGGTAAGCACAAAATTCAGGCATTGTTCCAATTCCAAACCTATCTAACCTCCTCAACCACCCCGGTCTATGCTTTAGTTTTCTCCATGGATAAAGACTTTTTGCCTTTGCTAAATCTTATTTTTAGCGCCAGCGCAGCTAGTTTAGGCCAGTTTCTCTTGACCAGATTTTTGCCCAAATAAAGCAGCAACAAAGTCGCTACCATTAGGATAGCGGCTTGGGAAATGTCCTCCATCCGGTACATCAGCACACCCAAACCGGCATATGCCAAGGTTACCGGTATCAGCCCCAGGATGGTCGAGGCTAGGAAGCTCCTTAATGGCACCTGGCTTACTGCCGCCAGGAAATTGATCACCGCATTGGGAATCAGCTGAATCATGTGGGCCAAGAAAATACCGCTGAAGGCCAAGTTGGGACTGGTTTGACGGGCATCAAATCCGAACCGGCGCCAAATCATATTGCCGAACCATGCGCCACTTTGCCCGGATGATAACTTGAAACACAAAAATGACCCGGTAACCGCCCCAGTGATGGCGATAAAATATCCTTCCGGCCCTCCGAATAGGACTACCGCTACTGCAACCAGGACGGAATAAGGAAAAATGGGGAGCAACGATTGCAGCACAAAAAGAAAGAGAGCGGCCAAAGGAGCCAAAAAGCCCAGGGAGCCAATATATTCACAGATTTGACTTATGCTCTGAAAATGATGCACCAATAATACCTTTCCCAGACGAGAAATTCCCTGCTAACGTATTCGATCTCTTCTCTTAAGATAATATTATGATTTGGCGGTTTGGGCAAGCACGGGATGAATCCAAGTAGCTTTATTTGCTGTCTTGATCTTCGACCTTCAGGAGTCCAACCTGAGTGGAGGCTTAAGTCCCCAGCTTGCTAGCCAGGGCTTTGAGTTCCACTGGAATCCCAGCGATGGTGATGTAGGCTTCGTCAGCCTGTGATGCCATGGTCTGATTGGCCCGCCCAATGATGTCGCGATAATTCCTTGACAATGCATCCCCTGGTACTATACCTGAACCAACCTCGTTGGAAACCACGATCACATGGCTTGCCGCAGCGTGGCTGATTCTGGCCAGTTCCGATATATGCTGCAATATCTCCTCTTCTTGGGCTTCCTTATCTGTCTGAAACATGAGGTTGCTGACCAGCAGGGTCAGGCAGTCGAGCAGGAACACGTGATGAGCCCGATCATTTAGCAAGATAATTTGGGCCGGATCCAGGTCCTCTTCCACTGTTTTCCATTGCGACGGGCGGCGGTCTTGATGGCGGGCCACCCTTTCCCTCATCTCATCGTCCCCAGGGACACAGGTAGCCAGGTAGGTCACCTCACAACCAGTCTGGGCAGCCAACTGCTCAGCAAAATGGCTTTTCCCGCTCCTGGCAGCGCCGGTGACAAAAATGAGTTTGCCTCTAGACGGCATCCCTGGAACCTCCCTTCAAAATTTGCAGAGCTTCCCTATCGCTAAATACCCTGGTCACTCCGCTTGTTATCAAGCGGTCATAAATGTGAGCAGCGTGGCCTCCAGTAAAATCACGCTCAGAAATATCCAGGTTGTCGATGACGATTACCGGCAGACCCCTTTCCGCTGCTTCCAGAACCGACTCCAAATTGCTTATATTACCGGAACCAAAAGGTATGCCAGCCAAGATCACATAATCAGCGTTGCTCATCATGTCTTTATTGCGCTTGACCTCGCTTGATTCAATCTGGCTGAATGGCGGAGCTTCCACCATGTCAAGCCCCAAGCGATTGGCTTCGTGCCAGTCGCCGTCCCCCACGTTCACTACCCCAGTAGTAACTTGCCAGCCATCCCGCAGCAGCTTTTTAAACAGTCGGATTCCGGCTCCCCCACCACCAACAACGTGCACCCATCCTTTCCCCTTGTCAAAGGGCAGCCGGGCGTCATCACTGAGGAACACTATATAGGGGTGTTCGGCAGAATCAGGATACTCTACTCTCACATCGCAGCCGTATACTTCTTTTATCGTATTGCTGTTTATTACCTGCCGCGGTGCGCCGATAACGTGGATTTCCCCTTGTTTAACCACCAGCAGTTGGTCACAATAACGGGAAGCCAGATTAAGATCATGGAGCACCATTATAATAGTCAATCCCCACTCCCGCCGCAGTCTCATCAAAAGCTCCATTATCTCGATCTGGTAATTGATGTCCAAATAGGAAGTAGGCTCGTCCAGCAGCAGAATTTTAGGTTCCTGGGCCAGAGCCCTGGCTATCAGCACCCGCTGTTTTTCTCCGCCGCTTAAGGTGTTTACTTGCCGATCGGCCAGGTATATGGTGTCCGTGTATTCCATAGCCCTGGCCACTGCTTCCAGATCTTGGACCGTTTCCCGGGCAAAGCGCTTGATATGAGGGAGGCGCCCCATCATTACGACATCCTGTGCTGTAAAGGGGAAATCCAAACCCTGTTCCTGGGTGACGACCGCCATTTTCTTGGCCACATAAGCCGCTGGAACCCGGTACACATCCTCCTCTTCCAACAGTACCTTTCCCATAAGGGGCTGCAGCACCCGGCTGATGGTACGAATAAGCGTAGATTTGCCAGATCCATTGGGGCCTACTATACCCACAAAATCGCCATTATTGATCTGCAGACTGGCATCTTTCAGCACTAGTGAAGCCCCATATCCACAGGTTACCCCCATAATGTTTAAGAGCACTGCAATTCCTCCCTAAAATTAAAACATGGTATTTTTCTGCCGCCGCAGCAGATAAATAAAGAATGGTCCCCCCACTAGTGCAGTCACTATTCCTACCGGCAATTCGCCAGGGGCAATGATGATCCTGGAGACGATGTCAGCCAGCAGCAGAAATATCGCTCCGATTAAGGCTACTGCCGGCAACAGCGTCCGGTGGTCAGGTCCAAAAACCAGTCTGACCACGTGAGGAATGACCAGCCCCACAAATCCTATCAGACCACTCACCGAAACACAGGCACCGGTCAGGATGGCCGCAGCAATCAAAAGGCGCCGTTTGACTCTTTCAACTTCGACCCCCAAGTGCTGGGCCGATTCCTCTCCCAGCAGCATAGCGTTCAATTCCCTGGCATATACGAATACGATTATTGCGCCTACCAGCCCATAAGGGATAAAAATATTGACATAATTCCAGCCCCGCCCGGAAAAGCTGCCCATCAGCCAGAAAACCACCTGGTGAAGCTGGTCACCGCTGAAGAATTGACAAAGGGAAACCAGGGCAGTTAACAGGGAATTGACCGCAATACCAGATAGTAGCAAGGTCATAACTGGAACCTTTCCCCCTACCCGGGCCAGGTTATAGACCAGGGCAATTGTGAACAGGGCGAACAGGAAGGCGAAAGCTGGGATCCCATAATTCATGGAAAAACGGAATGTGGTCTGCAGTAAAATACTGCTTACCGCTCCCAGAGCTGCTCCAGAAGATACGCCGATAACATAAGGATCTGCCATGGGATTACGGAACAAGCCCTGGAATGTGGCACCTGCCAATGAGAGTCCTGCTCCCACCAATGCTGCCAGGAGGACTCTTGGCATTCTCATGGTAATCAAAATGGTCTCGTGCTCCGGGAGCCAGTCATGGCCAATCAGCTGACCTAATCCCGGCAGCTGGCTCAACAATATTTGTATTACCGCCGAAGGTTTTATGGCGACTGCTCCTATGCTTATACCTAGGACCAGGGCGAGCATAAGCAGGGCCAATAAAGCAGTAAAAAGGGCTGAATTTTTATAGGTCGACTTCTTTATCAAAACATCATCTTCCCATGGTTTATTGGAACAGCTCAGGATGCAGGTACTTGGCCACCTGTTCGAGCCCGTTCACTATTCTCGGACCGGCAATTGTCAATGTGTCGGATTCGACAGTATATATCTTCCCGGACTTGACAAATGCCAGTTCAGACCACCCTTTGCGTTTGGATATTTCCTCAACGGTCACTATTTTGGCGTCATGGCCGTAAGAATTAAGCATGATCTGGGGATTACGGGCCACAATGATTTCTTCGCTAATTTGAGGATAGTTTCCCTGCCCGTCGGCGGCAATGTTTTGCCCCCCGGCCATGGTGATTATCTGCCCTATCAAAGTATCCTTGCCCACGGACATCAACGGTTCGTACCAGAGTTCATAATAGACCGTAGGTTTCTGATTTTCCGGGATATTGGCCGTCTTCTGGGTGATGGCTTTGATTCTGGCCTGCAGATCGTTGGTCAAGGCGGTTGATTTTTCTGGCACCCCAGCGATTTTACCGATCAGCTGCATGCTGTCGACTATTCCGTCCACATTTTTTCGGTCCAGGACAATTACAGTCAGTCCAGCGTTCTCCATGCTTTTGACCATCTGGGCGTGCATTCCGGTGGCTAGCACCAGATCCGGTTTTAGGCTTACGATTTTCTCAAGGCTGGGATCTTTGAATCCGCCTACCTTCTCAACCAGCTTGGCCTCCTCGGGATAATCACAATATTTGGTGTCACCCACTACACGGTTACCCAAGCCTAAGTAAAAGAGTATTTCGGTATTGCTGGGGGCAATAGACACGATTCGCTGTGGTTCTGCTTTAATAGTCACCTGCCTTCCCAAATCGTCATTTACAATCAGAGGATAAACGGTCTTTGCATCTCCGTTCTCTGCAGGCGACGAGGCCTTGTCCTGGGCCTGGCCGCATCCCGCAGTAAAAAGCAGTAAGGTGATAAGAACCATCCTCACCATGACTTTGGGCAGATTTAGTCCGTAAAATTTTGTTCCCAATTGCCTAGCCTCCCTAATATATCTTGTTTCCCAATATGGCTGAAAACTCAATAGTCGCATTCTAATTAAAAAGCCTCAACTCCTGCCCAGAAGTTGAAGCTCAAGACTTAACAAGTCCAGCACTCCTCCTCTCTTGCGAAGGTAATCCGTGCTATGCAAACGGTTAGGTTTCCTGACTCACGGCTCCTGGCTTGTTTCCGCCTTCCCAGGTCTTTCCCAGTGGCGATTGGAAACATGCTCCCCGTATACAGTGGCGCGACCGTCCAGGCATCTCACCTGGTTCCCTGATCTCCGTCTAATTCGGCGGGATCCCGCAGCATCAATATTAAGTTTTTCGTTAACAAAATGCGAATTGGCTGTTAATATCAATTATAGTGATTCGGAGTATGTATTAACAAATAAACTTTTAGATTCA
>CAZYGL010000088.1:0-2669 GCA_964647335.1 uncultured Syntrophomonas sp.
GGCTCTGCCCGGGAGTCTCCTTTTTTTAATATCAATGCCTCTAATAATTCTCGCACAATTCCTCGTAATAAGCCCTGGGGTGAGCGCAAGCCGGGCATACTTCAGGTGGTTCCAGTCCTTTGTGTACATAACCGCAGTTGCGGCATTTCCATTTAACCGGTGTGGGTCTTCTGAAAACACTATTGCGCTTGATATTGTCCAGCAATTTGCGGTATCTTTTTTCGTGCTCCTCTTCCACCTCGGCTATTTCTTTAAAAACGTCGGCTATTTCCGCAAAGCCTTCTTCACGAGCGATCCTTTCGAATTCAGGATATAACTTGGTATGTTCTTCATTTTCGCCCTCGGCAGCGGTCAGGAGGTTCTCCTCGGTAGGATGGATGTATCCTCCCAGCAGCAATTTGTAAAAGCGTTTGGCATGTTCTTTTTCGTTCAAGGCGGTCTCGCTGAAGAAAGCAGAAATTTGTTCATAACCTTCCTTTTTCGCTTCACTGGCAAAAAAATCGTACTTGTTTCGCGCCTGAGATTCTCCGGCAAAAGCCTGCAGCAAACTCTGCTCCGTTTTCGATCCCTTCAAATCCATGTCTTTTGGCCTCCTTTGATTTTATTTGTTAAGATGACGATATGGATCTATCAGGTCATCTCACCATCAAATAAGGATAAATCCAAATCAAGTCACTATCATCAGGCCGGCTGAAGACCGCAATTCTCTCGAGAAGATCCGTGATGCCCTCTACTGCAGGATCGGAGTCCTCCGCGGCAATGTTTTCATCCAGGACCAGTTTGAAAACAGCTACCGGTACCTCCATCCAATTGAGCATCCGCAATTCTTGCAGGCCTTCATCCAGGAATTCCAATTCTGCTACGGGCCTGGAAAAAGGGGCCCGGGACTTGCTCTTGATATGGCTCTCCATCATGTCGATAAACCTTTTTAATAAGACTTCTTGTTCCTCACTAACCAGGTATTGGAACAACACATCGTACAAGTCCTGGGTTAGTTTTATAGAGGTCACGGTCGGCAACATAAGGTGCTGTTCTTCCTTGATGAATTCCAACTTAAAATTAGCAATCTGCGGCAATAATATCCTCTCCTCATCAATTGATAATCTCCGGGTCCACGAGAATCTCAGCAATATACCCTGCGGATGAAGATGAGCCGGCAATAAAAGCAGGCTATGGATTGGGCCGGGAGTGCCAAGATCCAATGTATTAGTCCCATTATCACTTATCGACCAAGTTTTTTCAAATTATAGCCCGGGACAAGGTGCCCTTGATGATAAAAGCCAAACCCAATTAAGGGCAGTCTCGACAATCGCTGGCTTACTTTCAAGCCACCCAGTGATTGTGTTAGAATTAATGTGATACTTTTTTGGTAGGTATTGGCATGCAAATAGCTATAGATGGTCCGGCCGGCGCAGGCAAGAGCACACTGGCACGGACCCTGGCTCGTAAAATGGGATTTGTCTATATTGATACCGGAGCAATGTACCGGGCCCTGGCTTTGAAGGTGCTTCACACGGGTATTAGTCTTGATGATGCCGACGCTATTGCCAAATTGGCACTAGGCTTGGAAATTCATTTCGAAAACTGCCGGGGTGAGCAGCGGCTGCTTTGTAACGGGGAAGATCTGACGGAGATGATCAGGTCACCCCAAGTAAATGCTGCGGTTTCAAGGGTAGCCCAGCATCCTGAGGTCAGACGAATTATGGTGCAAAAACAGCAGTACATGGCCAGGAGCAGCAATGTGGTAATGGACGGCCGGGACGTAGGTGAATGGGTATTGCCGGAGGCAGATTACAAGTTCTACCTTACAGCCGGGCTGCAAGAAAGAGCCCTGCGCCGCAAGCGGGAACTGGAAAATAAGGGATTTCAGCAAGAACTGGATACTATCATGGAGGAACTGCACCAGCGCGACCAAATGGATCAGTCCCGCCAGGTAGGAGCTTTGAAGATATTGCCAGATTCTATTGTAATAGACTCAAGCCAGCGATCGGCAGACGAGGTTCTGCAGCAAATTCTGTCCATTGTCAGGAAAAACTAGTATGCTTTACAGGTTTCTTACGGCTCTGGGCCGGATTGTCTTCGCCTTACTGGGGCTAAAAGTGGAAGGGCTTGAAAACCTGCCCGCGACTGGCCCGGTGATCGTAGCTGCCAATCACGTAAGCAATTGGGATCCAATAGTGATAGCCATTGCCTTAAATCGCCCGATTCATTTCATGGGTAAAGTCCAACTTTTCAAATACCGGCCTCTAGCCAGTTTTTTCCGGTCTCTCAATGCTTTCCCGGTGCGGGCGGGCATGGCGGACCGGGCCGCAATCCGCCAGGCACTGAAGGTCCTGGAGTGCGGACAAGTACTGGGTATATTCCCGGAAGGGCGCAGAAATCGCAGCGGCAAACTGCTGGCGGAATCGGGGGTCATATTGATAGCAGTCAGGTCAGGAGCACCAATATTGCCCGTGGCCTGTTTGGGTACCCAATACCAGTTGCCCTGGGGATGGGGACGGCCTTTGCGGGTACAAATTGGCGAACCCTACTGCTTGTTAAACAGCCTGGGCCGAACTTCAAGAATTGCCGACATGGAAGATCCCAGCAGAGACCTGATGGACAAGATAAGACAGTTGTACGACCAAGCATGGGATAATGCTTCCGGACATGGTGGCGGATAATCTTCA
>CAZYGL010000088.1:2769-6398 GCA_964647335.1 uncultured Syntrophomonas sp.
GTTGTACGACCAAGCATGGGATAATGCTTCCGGACATGGTGGCGGATAATCTTCAGCGGGAGGATAAAGGGTGCAGTTAATACTAGCCAAAAGAGCTGGATTTTGTTCGGGAGTAAAAAAGGCCTTCCAGATAACGGAAGATGCCTCCCGGAGTGGCAGCCGGTGGTCAACTTTAGGGCCCCTGGTTCATAACCATGATGTAGTCCGTTATTTCCAGGCGAGAGGAATTGCCGCTGTGGAAAGTATCCCTGATATTACTGAGGGCGGGGTCATTATCAGATCCCATGGAGTGACTCCGGCAATATTGGGTGAGGCCAAGGCGAAAAATATCCCGGTCTTGGATGCAACCTGTCCTTTGGTTAAAAGGGTACAGGAGCTGGCTGAATTACTAAGTAACGAAGGTTATGATATAATAATCTTTGGAGATAGAAAACATCCCGAGGTGCAAGGTCTATTAGGCTGGTGTGCTGATAAGGCGACTGTTGTGGCGGATCTGGAAGAAGCCGGCAGATACCCAAACGTCAAGAGATTAGGGATTATCTCCCAGACTACCAAGGACGAGCTGGAATTTTTCAGGATAACGGCCCATTTGCTGCCGAAAGCTCAGGAGGTCAGGGTATTCAACACCATATGTGCTGCGACCCGGCAGCGCCAGGAAGCAGCCCGGGAATTGAGCCGCGAGGTAGACCTGATGCTGGTCATTGGTGACCGGAATAGTTCAAATACCAAAACCTTGGTGCAGGAGTGCCAACAAACCGGTGTGAGGACTTTATGGATACAGTCTGCCGCAGATATCGAAGCCCAGGAATTTATGGAGGTATCCAAGGTAGGAATTACTGCAGGGGCATCCACACCGGATTGGATTATTAAGGAGGTATTAAATAAGATGGCGGAGTTTGAAGTCGGCGCTCCTCAGGAGCAGAACCAGGTGAACCAGGAACAGGAGAATCAAGCATTAGAAAACAACGCCCCGGAAGAGAATTTTGCCCGTATGGAGGCCGAAATGGCCGATTTGGCATCACCTAACCGTGGGGATATCGTTAAAGGGATAGTAATTCAGGTCACCGATGACGAGGTTATGGTTGATGTGGGAGGAAAATCGGAAGGCATAATCCCGCTGCGGGAAATGTCATTCAAGGATGTTCATTCTGCCAAAGATCTGGTCAAAATCGGAGACGAACTGGAAGTCCTAGTTTTGAAGTGGGATGATGACGGCACCATTCTTTTGTCGAAGAAAAAAGTCGATTCCAAAAAGGCCATGGACAAACTGGAGGAAGACTTCAAAGAGGGACGCCTGGTGGATGGGACCATAGTAGGCAGTGTCAAAGGCGGATTACTGGTCGATGTGGGGGTAGTGGCTTTTCTGCCGGCATCTCACGTTGAAGACGGTTACGTTAAAAATCTGGACGAATATATAGGTAAAAACTTCACATTCAACATTATTGAATTCAATCGTCATAAGAAGCGCGGTTCCCAGATCGTGCTGTCACGCAAGCAGCTGGTAGAAGGGGAGCGTACCAGGCAGAAAGAAGAATTCTGGGCCAAGATCGAAGAGGGGCAGACCGTAAAAGGACGGGTCAAGCGCATAGTCGACTATGGTGCATTTATCGACTTGGGGGGCTTCGAAGGTTTGTTGCATGTTTCCGAGATGGATCACGTCAGAGTCAGTCATCCCTCAGCTATTCTCAAAGAGGGAGATGAAATAGACGTATATATTTTAGCTCTGGACCGGGACAAACAGAGGGTTTCGCTGAGCCGCAAAAAACTGCTCAAGAGCCCGTGGGAGATTGTGGTGGAAAAATACAAGGAAGGCGACATCATCGATGGCAAGGTAGTTAGGATTGCGCCTTTTGGGGCATTTGTTGAGATCGAGCCAGGGGTCGATGGACTGGTGCATATATCCCAGCTGGCCAACCGCAGGGTTGAGAAACCTCAGGATGTGGTAAGTGTTAACCAGCCAGTAAAAGTCAAAATACTCAGCATAGATACCCAGGAGAAAAGAATCGGCCTTTCCATCAAAGAGGTGGTGGCTGAAGCAGAACAGGAGGAGGTTCAAGAGTTCCTGGAAAAACAGGACCAGGAGGTTTTGGAGCCCGATAGCAAGGCGATATTGCCCCAGACCGAAGATTTTTAGAGCTTGGTTTACCGAGGAGGAGAACAGTGCCGTTTTTCGATTTCAAATGCCAGGAATGCGGATATAAATTTGATATTATGGTGTCTAACCGCCAAAAAGATGAAGTGAAGTGTCCCAATTGCGGGGCTGCAAAATTGCAGCAGTTGCTTTCAGCCTTTAGCAGCCCCAAAACGGGGGGCATGCCAGAATCATGTGCAGGCTGCAAAACAGCCGGTTCTGGCGGGTGAGGGGTGCGGTTCTAGGCTGCCGGTGGGCAGCCTTTTCTATGCAATCTTACTGGGAACAGGTTATCTGACGACTATACTGATACAGATAGGGAGCGTCGATGAAGGCTACTGGAGTAATTCTGGCTGGCGGCAGGAGTTCGCGAATGAAGTTCAATAAGGCATTTGCTGAGATCAGCGGCCAGCCCGTCATAGAGATGATAATCAACAAGTTCATAAAATATTTCGATGAAACCATAATCATCAGCAATGAACCGGAACCCTATACACATTTGGGACCAGCCGTATTTCCCGACGTATTTCCCCGTATGGGCCCGGTCAGCGGTATACATTCGGGGCTCTACCACGCCAGGCATGACCGGATCTTTGTCCTGGGATGTGACGTCCCCTTCATCAATATGGAATTAGTAGACTATATGCTAAGCGTGCTGGATGATTACGATAGTGTGGTTCCATCCATCGATGGATACCTGCAGCCCCTGGCGGCGGTGTACAGCCAAAAATGCCTCCCGATCCTCACTGATTGCCTGGAAACCAACCGGGTGAAATTGGTCAGGATATTTGAAGAATTGAATGCTTTGATTTTGACCAGGGATATACTGGAGAAATTCGGGATACCCGAGGAGATATTTTTGAATGTTAATGACATCCAAGCTCTGCACCTTGCCGAGCAGATAGCGGGGAGGAATAGAGATTAGGAACAAGCGCAAAGCCGATCATCTGGCTCTGGCTCCAAAAACCGCCGAGGGCCCTCTCACCAATGGATTTGAAGATGTTTTTCTCTTGCCTGATTCGGTTCCGGAACTGGCCCTTGCGGAGATAGATTTAAGCACCGAATTCCTGGGGAAAAAGCTGCATTATCCGTTACTGATAAATGCTCTAACTGGAGGAACCGAAGAGGCTCAGAGGATTAACAGCGCCCTCGGCACGCTGGCAGCCCGGTATGGCCTGGCCATGGCGGTGGGTTCGATGACCATAGCTTTTGAAGACCGGGCGGCCCTTCAATCTTTCGAGATTGTCCGCCAGGTAAACCCGCAGGGCATCGTTTTGGCCAATTGCGGTGCTGACGTCAAACCTCAACTGGCCTGCCAAGCTGTTGAGATGATAGGAGCGGATGGACTGCAGTTACACTTCAACATGCCGCAGGAGTTGGCTATGCCAGAAGGAGATCGGGATTTTCGCGGTGTTCTGGACAATGTAGCGAAAATCGTAGCGATAAGTCCCGTGCCGGTAATCGCCAAAGAGGTGGGTTTTGGCATGACTGCTGAGAC
>CAZYGL010000089.1:0-6311 GCA_964647335.1 uncultured Syntrophomonas sp.
TTATCTGGCGGAGAGATAGGGATTCGAACCCTAGAGGCGGGGTTCAGCCGCCTACTCGATTTCGAGTCGAGCGCCTTCGACCAACTCGGCCATCTCTCCGCATATGCTGTGCCCATTCCTGACCTAACCAGGTCTAACCTGTGGGCCGTCTCTGAATCAGGGCTCACGCTAGTACAATATACATTATATATTCTTACTATTCAATGCTTACCCCAACACTTCACTTCATTCATAAAAATCTTGCTGACCTTCTTCTTAGCCCAGTACCCTGTTTTACCTGACTTGCACCCTTCAATGTCCACTTATCCCATCATCACCTGACTGATTTGCACGATGGGTTTGATGTTGGTGAATTTGGGCCTTTCTGCTTCCATTTTGCTCAGATTGGAAAAATATGCGTGAACCCCCTCTTCTTCCGTTTCAAAATAAAACTGGCCCATAGCACGAAAGAAGGGGGGTGCATCGGGCTCTCCGCCATATATGCCCTGGTCCACTACCACCTTTTTGAGGGCCTCTCCGAACCATTGCTGCAATAAAGGCACATATACTTCACAATAGTATTTCATGTCGAATATTGCACCTTCTCCATTAGGATAAAAGGAACCTATTTTGAACATTGCCAAACCATCCTTTCATTTGTCTGATTCATCAAATATCGTCTCGATCCTGGTTGTCTGCCCACCCCCTCAAATCAAGACCTAGCTCGGATTAAGAGGCACTCCTGCTTTCTCAGTGCTGCTCCCCTTCCCAGCTGGATCCCGTTAACAGCGGTCATGATTCCCGTCACTCAGACCATTCTATTAAAACAAGTTTATGTTATCAGTCGGTTTCCTACAATCCCCAAATGCACCCCGCTTGTTTAAAGAGCGGGAGAAGATAAAAAACACTCCCCGCTTCATTGGCGAAAAGTGTTGTATTTTGACCTGCAATTCCAGGAGTCTATTCATTTAGGTCTATTCGGCCCTGCTGCCCGTTTCGAGTGTTTTTTCTCATATTCAGGAAGAATTCCCTTAGCAATCTGGCGCAATCCTCCCGTAAAACACCTTCAACTACTTCGACCTGATGATTCAATCCGGGATACCTGACCAGATCGATCACCGATCCAGCCGCCCCGGCTTTCTCATCCCGGCAGCCATATACCAGCCGTTTGATACGAGCATTTATCATGGCCCCGGCGCACATGGGACAGGGTTCCAGGGTGCAATAGAGGATTACTCCGTCCAACCGCCATTTCTGCAAATGCTCTGCGGCTCGCTGCAAAACCAGCAGTTCCGCGTGGGCCGTGGCATCCTGGCGAAGTTCTTTTTCATTCCGTCCCGTAGCAATAACTTTCCCATCAAGGACTGCTACCGCCCCTACAGGGATCTCCCCTGCCGCATAGGCCTCCTCTGCCAACTTTAGGGCCATCTGCATATATTCTTTATCCCTCATAACGAGGTTTCACCGCCAAATGGTGCGCCCGAAGGGACTCGAACCCCTGGCACACGGTTTAGGAAACCGTTGCTCTATCCTACTGAGCTACGGGCGCATAATCATACCGGAAATCCATCCGGGCTTGGGTGTTTTTGCCTGTCTGGAGCCAGATTAAAAGGGGAAAACATCAGTTTTCCCTTCAAGAACGTGACCCCGGCTGTCCTATGGAGTTGTTGGAAATGGTGCGCCCGGAGGGATTCGAACCCCCGACCTCCAGGTTCGTAGCCTGTCACTCTATCCAGCTGAGCTAAGGGCGCATGATTTCGGGTGTCAGATCATTAAATGGCGGAGAGAGAGGGATTCGAACCCTCGATACAGTTACTAGCCGTATACTCGCTTAGCAGGCGAGCGCCTTCAGCCTACTCGGCCATCTCTCCACATTTACTGGCGGAGGAGGTGGGATTCGAACCCACGGAGCCCGCAAGAGCTCAACGGTTTTCAAGACCGCCTCCTTCAACCGCTCGGACACCCCTCCACTAAGAAGGACGCACTTTTGACCAGTGCAACAACAAATATAGCATAGGCATCGGGTTTTTGTCAATAAAACCGGGGCTTAGGATCATTTACCGATTTTTTTCAATCCCCCTAGATACGGGCGCAAAACGCTTGGCACCAGAACCGTCCCATCCTCTTGTTGGTAGTTCTCAAGAATGGCTGCCACCGTCCGGCCTACTGCCACTCCAGACCCGTTCAATGTATGGACATAGCGCACCTTCTGTTTGGAAGCGGGCCTATACCGGATGTTGGCCCGGCGGGCCTGGAAATCTTCGCAATTGGAACAGGATGAAATCTCTTTGTAGTCATTGTAACTGGGCATCCATACCTCAAGATCATAGGTCTTAGCCGAAGAGAACCCCATATCGCCAGTACTCAACAAGACCACCCGATATGGCAATTCCAATAATTGCAGGACTTCTTCTGCGTCCTGGGTCATCTTTTCCAGTTCTTCATATGAACTATCCGGGACAGTCAGTTTGACCAATTCGACTTTGTTGAACTGGTGCTGCCTAATTATCCCCCGCGTATCCCTCCCATGAGATCCTGCTTCAGCCCGGAAACATGCCGTGTAAGCAGTCATATATCTGGGCAGGTCTTTTTCCTCCAGGATTTCCTCCCGGTAAAGATTCGTCAGGGGTACCTCCGCAGTGGGGACAAGGTACATTTCTCTTCCTTCGACTTTGAACATGTCATCGGCAAATTTGGGCAATTGCCCCGTTCCCAGCATGCACTCGGCATTGACCAGGAAGGGAGGGAATATTTCCTGATAACCATGGCGATTGACATGAACATCCAGGAAGAAGTTGATGACCGCCCTCTCCAACCGGGCTCCCCAGCCCTTATATACTGTAAACCTGGCCCCCGAGAGCTTGGCTGCTCGCTCAAAGTCCAATATATCAAGGCCTGGCCCGATGTCCCAATGTGCCAGCGGTTCAAACTCAAAAATTCTTGGCTCCCCCCAGCGCCTTACCTCTTGATTAGCCTTTTCATCCGCTCCAAGTGGCACGCTCGCATGGGGTAAATTGGGGATATTGAGCATTATAACCTCGAGATCAGCTTCCACCTGTTTGATTTTTTCATCAAGTTTCTTGATTTCCTGTCCTGCCAGGCGTACTTGCTCCATCAGTTCCACCGGGTCCTGCCCTTGCTTCTTGAGACGCCCTACTTCCTGGGATCCCTGGTTGCGGAATTGTTTGATTTCCTCCACCTGCCCCAGCAGGCTCCGCCGCTCTTCGTCCAGATTAACGAAATTGTCCAGTGTTCCTGGCAAATTGCGCTTTAAAAGAGCGGCTTGGACTGATTCAAGATTAGCTCGGACCATTTTTACATCTAACATGCGGTACCTCCCCTGCGGATTCTAAAAGTGCAGTAAAATGGGCCGCCCCAGGATACCGTCCATGGTGGCCAGTTTGTCCAGGGCTTCTTCTTCGACTTTGTTATCCACATTGATTATCATGATGGCTTTTTCTCCCTTGGCAGGACGGGCTACTTTCATCCCGGCTATGTTGACCGCATAATCTCCCAAGGTGGTGGCAAAAGGCCCGATGATACGCGGACGATCTTCATTCTCGGCGATCAGCACATATCCCTCCAAGGTGGTTTCAGTTTCATAACCATTAATCTCCACCAGTAATGGATTGCGGGCCCGGGATAGGGTTCCGGCTATTTCCAGATGGTGTTCTTTGTTGAATATCTTGACTGTTATCAGGTTTTTATAGCGCTTGGGACTTTGTTCTTCCTTGGTTTCATACAACTTTATGCCCCGGTCCTCAGCCATGAGCCGGGCATTGACATAGTTGACTTTTTCCCATAATACCGGTTCTAAAAGTCCCTTAAGGAATCCGATGGTCAGCATTCCCGTCTCACTGATACTGATCGGCCCGCTGTAGGTAATCTCCACCCGGCTTATGGGGGATTTCTCTATCTGGTAATAGATGTTGCCCATTTTTTCCGCCAGGGTGATGTAGGGGCGCAGGTAGTCCAACTCCTCACCCAAGACCGACGGCAGGTTGACCACATTGGGGACTATCCCGCCTTGCAGAGCCTTGATGACTTGTTCGGCAATATTCTCTCCGACTCTCTTCTGGGCCTCAAATGTGTCGGCGCCCAAATGGGGAGTGCAGACCACATTGTTGAATTTGAACAGCGGATTGTCATAAGCCGGCTCTTTCTCAAAAACGTCCAGCCCTACACTGGCAATCTTCCCGCTCTCTAATCCCTTGACCATAGCGGTCTCTTCGATAATTCCGCCCCGGGCACAATTGACCAGCCGGACTCCATCTTTCGCCAAAGCCAGAATTTCTTCGTTGATCATATGCATTGTCTCTTCATTGCGTGGGGTGTGGACAGTGATTATGTCTGCTTCTCTAACCAGTTCTTCCAGGGTGGCTCGGCGCTCGGTACCGAACCGTTCAAATCGTTCTTCAGAAATATAGGGATCATAAGCGATGACTTTCATGTTGAAGGCTTTGAGACGGGTGGCAACCATTGATCCTATCCTGCCCAGTCCAACTATGCCCAGAGTCTTGCCGTACAGCTCACTGCCCCGGAAAGGGGTCCTGTCCCAAATCCCGGATTTTAATGTATTATTGGCCCAGGCCGTATTACGAACAGATGACAACAATAAGCTTATGGTCTGCTCGGCGGCTGAAATAGTGTTGCTGTCCGGGGTATTGGCTACTATTATCCCATAACGGGTACATACATCTACATCGATATTGTCAACGCCGTTACCGGCCCTGCCTACCACCTTGAGGTTAGTGCCCCGACTGATCAGTTCTTCATTGACCTTCGTAACGCTCCTGACTATCAATGCATCGTACTGATCGATTATCTCCAATAGTTCCTGGCGGGGGATGTCCTTGCGGAAATCAACCTCTAATTCGGTCGCTAAAAGCTTCAAGCCTTCTTCAGCGATGCTTTCAGTGACAATTACCCTTTTTCTGCCCACTGTTTTGTCCTCCTTGCTATTTTTGAATATCCCCATGTACCCGCATCAATACTTGCTGTGCCTGGCTGACGCCAGCCCCTAATTCCACCGGGTGTCCCAGCTTGACCAAGGTAATTTCCAAGGCTGCCAAAACTGAAATTATGTCGAGTTCGCGAATATAACCCAGGTGTCCCAGTCTAAATATCACATCATCCAGATTTTGCTGCCCACCAGCCAGGATGGTGTTGAATTCATCCAGCATATACTTGCGTATCCGGTTGGCACCGGTTCCACCGGGAGCGCGCACCGATGTGACCGCATTGGAGGCATATTGGTCAGCGGTGAATAACTCCAGTCCCATGGCTCTCAATCCGGTGCGAACCATTTCCCGGTAAGCAGTATGCCTCTGCAGAATACTGTCCAATCCCTCTTCCAGCATCATGCGCAGAGCTTCCTGTAATCCGTAATAGAGGGAAATGGGCGGGGTGAAGGGAGTTTGCCCTTTGGCCAGGTATTCAAGCCCTAAACTTACATCCCAGTAATACTTATTATTACGGTTTCTGCGCTGTATATCCAGGGCTCGGTCATTGAAAGCCATGAAGCACAAGCCGGGCGGGATCATGAAAGCTTTCTGTGAGCCGCTGACTACTACGTCCAAATTCCATTCATCCATTCTGAGTTCAATGGCTGCCAACCCGCTTACTGCATCCACCAGGATCAGGGCGGGATGATCCCCCATGGCCTGGCGTATTTTCTTGATGTCGTTGTATGCACCGGTGGAGGTTTCATTATGGGTGATGAGCACCGCCTTGATCTCTTGGTCTACATCCTGCTGCAAGCGATTTCTGACCTGCTCGGGATCGGCGCCTGCTCCCCAGGCAAACTCCATCTTCTCAACCTGGGCTCCGAATCTTGCCGCTATTTCTGCGAAGCGATCCCCAAATACGCCGATAGAAATTGCCAATACCTTTTCTCCCGGGGATATGAAGTTAACCACTGCTGCTTCCAGTCCACCCGTCCCGGAGGACGGATATATGAGCAGGTTCCCCTGTGTGCGGCAGATCTTTTTTATCCCAGCGGTCACCTCTTCAATAATGGCTTTAAACTCAGGGCCCCTGTGATTTATCATGGGGCGATCCATAGCCCGGGCTACCCGTAACGGTATGGGCGTCGGCCCCGGAAGCAATAGATATTGTGCGCTTTTCATTATTGACTACCCTCCTTGTGAAATAAAAACCTCTCGCCCCGGTCAGGGACGAGAGGTCAATCCCGCGTTGCCACCCTTGTTGACGTATTTACGCCCACTTTACGGTTATAACGGCACCACCGCGGCTGCTTTCACAGCCCGCATCCAGGGTGGATTCAAAACCTGCCTAGCCTGGTTCGCACCAACCACCAGTTCTCTTAACTA
>CAZYGL010000090.1:0-6305 GCA_964647335.1 uncultured Syntrophomonas sp.
CAAGAGATATATCCAGCCGGGGACATCATCCAGAGGATGTTTGATTACGATATTCCGATTACTGTTGGTTCGGATGCTCACCAGCCTGAACAGGTAGGTTCAGGACTGGAAGCGGCCTACAGAGCTGCCCGGCAAGCAGGGTACCATTATCTGGTCAGATTCAAGCGGCACCAGCAATTGGTGACCCCGCTGGACTATTAACAACAAGGAGTTAGGCCATCAAATGAGCGATATCATATTCCTGGTGATAAGCCTGGGCATTATCCTGGCAGGAGCCGAGTTATTCGTCAATGGAGTTGAATGGCTGGGGAAATTATTCAACTTGTCAGAAGGAGCGGTGGGAAGCGTTCTGGCTGCAGTGGGGACCGCCCTTCCAGAGACAATTATCCCTATCATAGCCATTCTATTTGGTTCGGGTTCCGCCGGGAAAGAAATCGGGCTTGGCGCCATTTTGGGAGCTCCGTTGATGCTTTCTACGCTGGCTATGTTTGTCACTGGTGCGGCTGTAATAGTGTTCAAGAAACGACGCACCCATGGCAGAATAGTATTCGCTGATTATTCCAGCATGTCCAGAGACCTGGGATTCTTTATGATAGTATTCACCGTTGCTGTGCTGTCCGGAACCTTGCCGCCAGTGATGCGCTATTTGCAGGTACTAACAGGCATAGGCTTGATTCTGGCCTACGTGTGGTATGTGCGCACTATGCTGAGCCAGGAGCGTGACATAGAATCGGAGAGCGAAATACCCCCATGCTATTTTGCCCGCCACTGCCAGGCTCCTCCTGCAGCTAGGGTAGTTGCCCAGGTTTTCTCGGCATTGGTCTTGATAATTATTGGAGCTGACTTATTTGTTCATTCCGTCAAAGCGGTTGCATTGAGTTATGGAGTGCCGGCCTTTGTCCTGGCCCTCATCATTACACCTATAGCCACTGAACTGCCGGAAAAATTCAACAGTGTCATCTGGATATCGAGGGAGAAAGACACCCTGGCTTTGGGCAACATAACCGGGGCCATGGTTTTCCAGGGCTCGCTGATACCGGCAATCGGCATATTGCTCACCGATTGGCAGCTAAACGCAGGGGCGGTTTATTCAGCCATGTTGACTGTGGCATCATCTTCCCTGTTGTATCTGCAGCTAACCCGGACAAGGCATGTCAGCGCCGGCATGTTGCTGCTTTGCGGTCTATTCTATGCCATCTTCCTGGTGGCGGTGTTCCAGGGATTCATTACTGCGTGACCTAGATTAATTGGAAGGGGATATATTGAAATGACAAAAGCCAATCCTTATGATAAGGCGCATGAACTGGCCCGTGCCTTGGAGGAAAGCCAGCTTTACCTGGATTATATAGAGGCCCAGAAAAAATTGGCGGGGAATCCAGAGGCCTTGAAAAAAGTTCAGGAATTCAGGGCTCAGCAGATGAAAGTAAACCAGGCCAGTATGATGGGGCAAGAACCTGACCCCAATTTGGTCAATGAGCTGCCAATTCAATTTGCCAAATTGAATCTTAATAAACAAATAGCCCAGTTTTTCGAAGCTGAGGGCAAATTCGTGCAGATGTTCACCGATATTCAGCAAATCCTTCAGAACAGCCTGGAAAAAGGCTTCCAGGACTAAATGCGCTTCTGCCGGAATACCGCGTTTTGATGTATACAACATACCTTTATGATTCAGCTTTACAATTAGCGGATGAAACATAAAAATAAAAATCATCTTTCGGTTGGATTATTATTTGCCAGTGCTGCAGAGTTGTGCGCTGGCGACATGATGCGCCGTAAGTGCCAAGAATCTGAAAAGAGGTGTAAACGATGACCTGCGCTTGCCAGGGGGAAAATGGTGCAAAAATACAAGTCGCGAACACCGGCATCGATGTGCGGCTTATTGACGAAGTGGTCGACAAATATCGCGGGATCGATGGCAGTTTGATAACTGTTCTGCAGAAGGCCCAGGATATCTACGGGTATCTGCCGTTACCAGTGCTGCAGCACATTGCTGACCATTTGGGGGTAAGAAGGGCCAAGATATTCGGGGTAGCCACTTTTTATGCTCAATTCCGGCTCAAACCCATGGGCAAATATATCATCCTCTTGTGCCAGGGTACGGCTTGCCATGTGAATGGAGCAGAAAAGATCGAGACAGCCCTTTGTGATGAACTGAAAATCAAAATGGGAGAGACCAGTGAGGATGGGATTTTTACCCTGAATGAGGCTGCCTGCCTGGGTTGCTGCAGTCTAGCCCCTGTTATGATGATAAACGGGAGAGCTTATGGGCCGCTTACCCCCGATAAAGCCCGCCAGATAGTCAGAGAAATTTATGCTCTGGAGCAACAGAAAGAGCGTGAGGGGGTTCTGGCATGATCGTTAGAATAGGCCTGGGTAGTTGCGGGATCGCCGCCGGAGGTCTGCAGGTCTGGGATGCAGCCCAGGACGAAATCCGTTCCCGGGGGCTTGACTGGGAGCTGCAACAGACTGGCTGCATAGGGATGTGCCATCATGAGCCTCTAATGGACATAATAGCTGAAGATGGCACTGTCCACAGTTACGGGAACGTAACCGCAGCCATGGTGGGGGACATCATAGCAGCCGAACTGGACCGGAATGTTCTGGACAAATATATTGTTGCCACCGAGGAGCGCCCTAATGCCTTCCTGACAGGGCAGGTGAGGGTGGCCTTGCGCAACTGCGGGCTGATCGACCCGGAATCGATCCGGGATTATATTGCAGCTGGTGGCTATCGCGCCTTGGAAAAAGTGGTCAGCGAGATGACGCCTCTGCAATTGATAGAAGAAATCAAGGTGTCTGGTTTGAGGGGGAGAGGCGGAGCTGGCTTCCCTACTTGGTTCAAATGGAATGCAACCAGGCAAGAACCGGGCCGGGAAAAATATGTGATCTGCAATGCGGATGAAGGTGACCCTGGGGCTTTTATGGATCGCAGTTTGCTGGAGGGAGATCCCCATTCTGTGTTGGAGGGTATGCTGGTGGCAGGATACGCCATCGGCGCACAGACCGGAATCATATATGCACGGGCCGAATATCCACTGGCGATCAGGAGACTGGAAATCGCCATACAACAGGCCCGGGAGGTAGGCATGCTGGGCAGCAGGATAATGGGCAGCGATTTTGCCTTTGACATATCGGTAAAACAGGGGGCCGGTGCCTTTGTCTGCGGTGAAGAAACAGCACTCATAGCTTCACTGGAAGGTGAACGGGGCATGCCTCGCCTCAAGCCGCCATTTCCCTCCCAGCGCGGTTATTGGGATAAACCCACCAATATCAATAATGTAGAAACCTTTGCCAATGTTCCTTGGATCGTGAATCATGGCGGTGCAGCTTTTGCCGCCATGGGTACCGAAGACAGCAAGGGGACGAAGGTATTCGCCTTGGCCGGCAGGATCAAGCGGGGCGGACTCGTAGAGGTGCCCATGGGTATAACCCTGCGAGATATCATTTTCGGTTTGGGCGGTGGAATCAAAGACGACAAGGAATTTAAAGCTGTGCAGATGGGAGGGCCGTCCGGAGGTTGTATCCCGGCTTCCCTTGTGGATACCCCGGTGGACTACAAGTCCATAATGGCTACCGGTGCTTTCATGGGATCCGGAGGTATGGTGGTAGTAGACGCAACCACCTGCATGGTTGATTTAGCCAGATATTTCCTGAAATTCACTCAAAGCGAGTCCTGCGGCAAATGTGTCCAATGCCGTATCGGGACCAAACGTATGCTGGAGATCCTGGAGAGGCTTTGCGCTGGAGAAGGAAAAGCGGGGGACATTGAGCTACTGCTCTCACTGGGCAATCAGATAAAAGAAGGTTCACTTTGCGGTCTGGGCCAGGGAGCGCCCAATCCAGTGTCGACCACTATAAAATACTTCCGGCATGAGTATGAGGCCCATATTAATGAAAAGAAATGCCCAGCACATCAGTGCAAGGCTTTGATCCAATACTACATCGATCCGGAAAAATGCAAGGGTTGTACCCTCTGTGTAAAAAAATGCCCGGTGGACTGCATATCCGGGGAGAAAAAGAAAGCCCACGTCATCGACTCTGCTAAATGCATTAAATGCGGCACGTGTTTGGAAGTCTGTCCAGCCAAATTCAGTGCGGTAATAGTAGAGTAAGGGAGGGGTGAAAGTGACTATGATCAATTTGAATATCGACGGAATAGAAGTTAAAGGTCATGCCGGGCAAACGATTTTGGAAGCAGCCCGCGAGAATGGTATAGAAATTCCTACCTTATGCCATGATGAGCGAGTCAAGACCTATGGTGCATGCGGATTATGCGTAGTGGAAATAGAGGGAGCCGGACGGCTCGCCCGGGCATGTGCCACTGAGATAAGTCAGGGGATGATAATTGCTACGGCTTCAGAGCGGGTGGTGGCCTCCCGCAGGACTACCTTGGAACTCCTCCTGTCAGACCATAGCGGTGACTGTCGCCCGCCATGTGTAATGGCCTGCCCAGCCCAAACCGACTGCCAGGGATACGTGGGCTTGATAGCCAACGGAGAATATACTGAATCCCTGAAGCTGATTAAAGAAAAAATTCCACTGCCAGCCTGTATCGGTATGGTTTGCCCTCATCCCTGCGAGGCGGCTTGCCGGCGCCAGATGGTAGAAGCGCCCATAGCTATCGCGGCGCTGAAATTATTTGCAGCAGAAAGCGACCTGGCAGAAAAGACTTCGTTTATACCGCTTATCAATGCAGCCACAGGGAAAAAAGTGGCCATAGTCGGCTCAGGACCAGCTGGTTTGACCGCAGCTTATTACCTGGCCCAGGCCGGGCACGAAGTGACCGTTTATGAGGCTATGCCGGAGCCAGGGGGAATGCTGCGCTATGGGATTCCCGAGTATCGCCTGCCCAAGCGGATCTTGGATCAGGAAATAGATATTATCCGGTCTATGGGAGTCAAAATCATAGTAAACACTAAAGTAAACCAGGACATCAGCCTGGACTACTTAAGAAGCCAGAACCAAGCAGTATTCCTGGGGATTGGAGCCTGGAAATCCTCGCGGTTGGGATGTGCCGGGGAGGATCTGCCTGGAGTGATCGGTGGCATTGACTTCCTGCGGGAGGCGGCCTTGAACGGCAAAGTGGAAATAGGGGAAAGGGTAGCGGTGATTGGCGGGGGCAATACGGCTATGGATGCTGCCCGCACCGCGGTTAGACTTGGAGCCAAACAGACTTTGGTTCTATATCGCAGAACCAGGGAAGAAATGCCGGCAGAGGATTTGGAGATACACGAAGCTGCCGAAGAAGGAGTCGAATTCAGATACCTACTGGCGCCAGATGAAATAATTGCCGCAGATGGCAAGGTTGCGGCTATCCGCATGCAGAAGATGCACCTGGGTGAACCGGATGCTTCGGGACGGCGCAAACCGGTCGCCATTCCAGGGGCATTGGAGACGATCGAGGTGGACAACATAATAGCTGCCATCGGCCAACAAGTCGATCTGAGCCATTTTACTGAGATAAATACCAGCCGCTGGTACACCATCGGCATAGATGACAATACGTTCATGACCAATCTGCCCGGAGTCTTTGCTGGCGGTGATGCCGTCACAGGGCCGGGAATAGCAATCGAAGCCATAGCGCAAGGCAAGAAAGCCGCCGATGTGATGTTGGGGTATCTGGAAGGACTAATCAGGCCTTATGAAGGCAGCTATATAGTGGAAAGGCGAGACTTGACCGCGGAGTCCTTCAGATCAATCGCGCCGCAAGACAGGGTATCGATTCCGGTCCAGGATCCGGCTGTGCGGCGGCAAAACTTCCAAGAAATATCGGGCCGTATGTCAGCAGAAGCAGCGCGCCAGGAAGCCAGCCGCTGCCTGGAGTGCGGATGCCGTGATTATTTCGAATGCAAACTGATAAATTATGCCAACCAATATCAGGTCCGTCCCGAATACCTGCAGGGTGAAAAGCACCAGCAATTGGAGCCCGATTGGCATCCATTCATCGAGAGGGATGCCGGCAAGTGCATTCTGTGCGGATTGTGTGTCAGAATCTGTGACGAACTAATGGGAATAAATGCCCTAGGCTTGGTTAACCGAGGATTTGATACCCTGGTCAAACCTGAATTCGGCTTGCCCCTGAGGGAAAGTGCCTGTATCAGCTGCGGGCAGTGTGTGGCAGTCTGCCCTACCGGTGCCCTGATGGAAAAATACCCTTACCAGAAGAATATACCCATGGAGACGCAGGAAACAGCCGGCAGCTGTTCTTTCTGCGGAATAGGCTGCCAGCAGATAGCTTCCAGCAGGGGCGAATTGGTGCAGCGAATTGTGCCGCCGGCTGGCCAGATCTTATGTGCCAAGGGCAG
>CAZYGL010000091.1:0-2486 GCA_964647335.1 uncultured Syntrophomonas sp.
ATGGGATTGCGCCACAACCTGGAGCAAATCGTGGTCATGGGCACTGACGCCATCATGAACGAAAATGCCGGCCCTTATGCCGGATTGGATCGGCAGGCTTGCCGCCTGAAGGTATTGGAGGACCTGGAGGCGGGCCGTTATCTGCTGGGAGTTGAGGATCATGAGCATGCGGTGGGGCACTGTCAACGCTGTGATACGATAATCGAACCCATGATATCCAGGCAATGGTTTGTGAAAATGAAGCCCCTGGCTGAACCAGCCATTCAAAAAGTGGTAGAAGGGGAGATAAAGTTTATCCCCGAGCGTTTTACTAAGACTTACCTGAACTGGATGGAGAACATCAGGGATTGGTGCATATCACGACAATTGTGGTGGGGGCACCGGATTCCGGTCTGGTATTGCCAGGATTGCGGGCAGGTGATCTGCAGCCGGGAAGATCCAACTGTATGCCCTGCTTGTTCATCAAGTGAATTAAAGCAGGATGAAGATGTCCTGGACACCTGGTTTTCGAGTGCGCTGTGGCCATTCTCCACTCTGGGTTGGCCTGAGGACACCTCAGATATGAGAGATTTCTACCCCACCAGTGTGCTGGTCACCGGCAGGGACATAATCTTCTTCTGGGTGGCCCGGATGATATTCTCAGGTATCGAACAGACTGGCAGAGTGCCATTTTACGAGGTCAATATTCATGGCCTGATCCTGGATGCCCTGGGCAGAAAGATGAGCAAGTCCCTGGGCAATGGGGTCGACCCCCTGGAAGTGATCGAAAAATACGGAGCTGACACACTAAGGTTTTCCATGATAACCGGGGTAACCCCGGGCAATGATGTGAGGTTCCAGTGGGACAAAGTAGAGAATACCCGCAATTTCGCCAATAAGATCTGGAATGCAGCCCGGTTCGTGCTCATGAACCTGGAAGACTATGTCCCTGGGGAGGTTTCCTCTGATGAATTACCCCTGGCCGAGCGCTGGATATATGCCCGGCTCAACCAGAAAATTGCCGAGACCGAACTCCTGCTGCAAAAATACGAACTTGGTGAAGCTGCCAGGGGAATGTACGATTTCATCTGGGACGAATTCTGCGATTGGTATATTGAATTGGCCAAACCCAGGCTTTTCAATCCCAAAGATGCCCGGGGCAGATACATGGCCCAGACCGTGCTGCTTGATGTGCTGACTGGAATCATGAAACTGCTGCATCCTTTCATGCCCTTTATCACTGAGGAAATTTATCAGAATCTGCCCGGACATGGAGAGACCTTGATGCAGGAACCCTGGCCGGTCAGCGATCCCAGCCGGATCGATGTTTCAGCCATAGAGGAGATGCAGGCCGTAATGGCTTCTATCAGAGCCATCCGTAACATCCGGGCTGAATTCAATCTGAGCCATGGGCTGCCGGTGGAAGTGGTCTTGGTCTGCAAAGATCCAGCCTGGCTGAGGTTGTTCGAAAAATATGGCCATTACATCCAGGAGTTGGCCAGGGTAAACAATCTGCAATTGTTAGGCGATCTGCCAGCCAAACCGCGTCAAGCTGTTTCAGCCCTGTTGCCGTTTGCTGAACTCTATGTTCCGCTCCAGGGGATCATCGATATCGATAAAGAAATCAGCCGGCTGGAAAAAGAATTGGGGCTGGCTGACCTGGAAATCGCAAAGGCCCAGGCCAAACTCAGCAACGAAAAATTCCTGGCTAAAGCTCCGACTGAAGTTGTAGCCAAGGAACAAGAACGCCAGGCAGAGGCGATAAACCGGAAAGAGGGTATATTGCAACGCTTAGAGATATTCAAGATCAAATAGAGGCCCGGCTCAAGGATTTATGCTGCCTGGGGAGCAAACCAGGACTGGAAAGGATCAGCAGCCTATTGGCAGAACTGGACCACCCCGAACAGGGGCTGGCCTATGTGCACGTTGCCGGGACTAATGGCAAGGGATCGACTTCACTTATGATAGCGGAGATCTTAATAGCAGCTGGATACCGGGTGGGGCGATATAGTTCGCCCCATCTGCATTCCTACCGGGAGCGATTTACCGTCAATGGTGAAGAGATAGAAGACCAGGAATTATGGGCATATTTACAGGAGACGGAAAAGCATATAGAGGCTATGTTGAAGCGGGGAGAAGAACACCCTACCGAGTTCGAAGTCCTGACCGCCGTGGCTTTTCAGTATTTTGCCGGGCGTGGAGTTGATGTGGCGGTGCTCGAAGTCGGTATGGGCGGGACTTATGATTCGACCAATGTAATCAAACCGCTGGTTTCGGTGATAACCAGCGTCGATTTTGATCACACCTCATTTTTGGGATCAACCCTGGCGGAGATAGCCTGGAACAAAGCAGGGATCATCAAGCCGGGAGTACCAGTTGTAACCGGCATCTTGGGGGCAGAAGCCAACCAGGTCATCTCGGCAAGGGCGGCTGGTCTGGGTGCAGCGGTCCATTCAAGTTCCGACCTGCATATCATCACCTCCGCCGCTTCCTCGCCTGAAGTCCAA
>CAZYGL010000091.1:2586-6288 GCA_964647335.1 uncultured Syntrophomonas sp.
TCGTGGTGATGGGAGTGCTGGACGATAAGGACCGGTCCGGGATGATTGGGCCACTATGTCGGAGCACCAGAGCAGTGGTGGTGACCAGGCCCATGGGTTCCCGGAGCTGCGAATGGCGCGAAGTTGTTGCAGAATGGCAGAAGCATCTGCCGTTTGCTGCCATTCTGGAGCGGGAGCACATAGAAGCCGCAGTAGGGGCGGGACTAGACTTGCTGGAGGATGATGAATACCTTCTCATAACCGGTTCTTTTTACGTACTTGACAAAGCCCGCCGGTTATTCGTGAAGAATAATTAACAGTATCTTAACATTAGCCCGCAAAAAGTATTCTATAATATCATTCAGAAGAGTGTATACAATTCGGATGGGGGGATAAGATTTTGGCCTTCAAAATCAAACCGCAAGATGATCGATTTTTCAACTATTTCGAGGAAGCAGCCGCCGCCATAAGCGAAGCGGCCCAAATACTGACCGGATATTTCACGGATCGCAGTGACCCCATGCCTAACCTGGAGCGCATCAGCAAAGTAGAACACCGGGGCGACCAGATATTGATGGAGGTCATGGAACAGATCAACCAATCCTTCGTAACACCCTTCGACCGCGAAGATATCTTAGCCTTGGCCAGTGCCTTGAACCAGGTCCTGGATCACATTCAAGGTACCATGGAGAAAATGGTGATATATAAATGCGCCCAGCCCAAAGAGAGGTTCATCCCCGCTCTGGCGCATGTGCTGGCCCAGTCGGCGGACGAGATAAGCAAAGCGACCCATAACCTGCGCGATGTGAAAGCCAACCATGACAGCCTGATAGATTCCAGCGACAAACTCAGGGGATTTGAGCATGAAGGCGACAACCTTTATAGGGCCGGAATAGCTCGTTTGTTCGAACAGACCGATGATGCGGTCTATATGATCAAATGGAAAGAGATATATGAGCACCTGGAAACAACCCTGGACAATTGCGAAGACGTAGGCAACATTATCAAAGGAATCGCCGTCAAGTATGTTTAGTCTTGCCTGGGTCATAGCTATTGTAGTATTTGGACTTATATTCGATTACCTTAATGGCTTCAATGACACTGCCAATGCCATAGCCACTTCGGTATCGACCAAAGCGCTTTCGCCCCGTGCGGCCATCCTGGTGGCAGCCACTTTCAATTTTTTGGGGGCGCTGAGCGGTACGGCAGTAGCTGCGACGATAGGCAAGAACATAGTCGATCCCGGTGACGTGGTACCAAGGGTGATCGTAGCTGCGCTCATCGGGGCTATTTTTTGGAACCTGTTCACCTGGTATTTCGGCATACCCAGCAGTTCGTCGCATGCTCTGATCGGCGGACTGGTAGGAGCAGTAATATCCCGCCACGGTCCGGACGCAGTACTATGGCATGGATTTAACCGGATCCTGGCTGGATTGATCGGTTCACCTATAATCAGTTTGTTAATGGGCAGCACAGTTATGACCATTTTCTTCTGGATGTTCAAAGGGTATTCTCCGGTAAAAGTAAATCTCAAATTCCGCAGGCTGCAGGTATTGTCGGCATGCATGGCTTCATTTGCCCATGGTTCCAACGATGCTCAGAAGTCAATGGGAATTATTACCCTTAGCCTGGTAAGCGCCGGGATGCTGACCACATTTGCGGTTCCGCTGTGGGTGAAGATAGCCTGTGCGGCGGCCATGTCAGCAGGCACGGCCTTTGGCGGTTGGAGGATAATCAGTACCATGGGCGGAAAAATATTCCGAATCGAACCTATAAACGGATTTGCCGCTGATTTCAGTTCTTCGGTAGTTTTATACAGCGCCAGTCTCCTGGGAGCTCCGGTCAGCACCACCCATGTGGTGTCGTCGTCGATAATGGGGGTAGGGGCAGCCAAACGGCTTAAAGGCGTGCGCTGGAATATTGCGAGGCAGATTGTGATAGCCTGGATCGTCACCATACCTTCAGCAGCACTGGTCGCGGGTCTTTTTTACCGTCTGCTAATAATGTTCGGTTAGCTGTTCTGTGCATAAATTTGAATTCGCGAACTATGCCCATATCGGGCAATTTTTTATGGGCATAAAAGGTATTTGCAAAATGAACCAAATAATTACATAATAGTATTAGTGATTTTGGGAGCAAGGGGGTTAAAGGGCTTGAAAGCGTATAAAATACCTGAAGCAACTGTCATAAGATTATCCATCTATTCCCGGCAACTCCATCTATTGAGGGACGAGGGAGTCGAAACGGTTTCCTCGGAGGAGATAGCGGAAAGCGTTGGCGTCAGCTCGGCTCAGGTGCGCAAGGACCTGGCTTATTTTGGCGAATTCGGGACACGCGGGGTAGGTTACCGTGTCGATGAACTGCTGGGGCATTTGACGAAAATATTAGGGTTGGACCAGCAGTGGAACATAGTAATTGTCGGAGCTGGGAAATTGGGTTCGGCCTTGGCAGTTTACCAGGGTTTCCGGGAAAGGGGTTTCGCCATCAAAGCGGTCATAGACAACGATCCGGATCGAGTGGGGCAAAGATTGGCGGATTTGACGGTGGAACCGCTGGATGTGCTCACAAACCGGGTAAAGGATTTCGGGGTCAACATAGGGATCGTAACTGTTCCAGCATCGGCAGCCCAAGCCGTGACCGACCTGCTGGTGGATGCAGGGGTGGGGGCCATACTGAATTTTTCGCCCCGGGTCCTGAAAGTCCCGGCGGATATAGTCCTACGCAACGTGGACTTGTCAGTCAATCTTAAAGTGTTGAGCTTTAACCTTTCATATAGGCGCTAAGAAGAGAATGAGAAGGCTTCCCGCTGGGAAGCCTTCTGTTTTTAACTGCCTTGTTTTTAGCCAATACTAGTGCTAAACTTGATAAAATGCATACCGGAGGTTCTCGAGTGGCGAGTAGAACGCGATCCTTCCAGGGCTGGCAGGTGCTCTTTTTTTGGCTGTTGATGGGAAGCATCATCGGCGGGTGGGTAGGTGAAGCGATTGTTAACGTGTGGCCGGCTTTGAGCTTGCTTGGTAGGGTTCAGAGTATTGGACTGCCTGCTTTCACCATGGATCTCCATGTTTTTTCCCTGACTTTTGGTTTTATGCTGAATCTCAACTTTTTTACTATAGCAGGTTTTGTCGTGGCCTGGGCATTGTATCGGCGACTTTAAAGATGAGGAATGGCTCTTGAAAAGGATCATACTGGCGTCCGAATCACCCCGGAGGCAGCATTTATTGCAGCAAATTGGGCTTGAGTTTATATGTTCACCTGCCTATATAGAGGAAGACCTTTCTTTTTCTGCTTTTCCGCATGAATTAGTTCAAACCATAGCTTCCCGGAAAGCCACGGAAACCGCCCAATCCTGGGATAATGGGATCATTATCGCCGCTGATACGGTTGTGGCCAGTGAAAGCTGCATCATGGGCAAACCTGGGGATCGAGGCGAAGCCGCCCATATGCTTAGTGGTTTGAGCAATCGCTGCCACCAGGTGATCACCGGCATCTGCATCATGGACGCTAAAAGCGGCCGCACCGAAACAGCGGCGGAATCCACTGCGGTTTTTTTTCGGGAGTTATCCCCTGGCGAAATCGAAAGCTATCTGGATTGCGGCGAGTGGCGGGATAAAGCCGGCGCTTATGCTATACAGGGGCGGGGAGCTCTTTTGATCGAGAGAATTGAAGGATGCTACTTCAATGTGGTGGGCCTGCCTTTAAACCGCCTCCACCTCATGCTCC
>CAZYGL010000092.1:0-6181 GCA_964647335.1 uncultured Syntrophomonas sp.
TCAAAATGTTCTCTCCCCAGTTACGTTTCTTTCCAGCAGCCCCTCTTCCAACACGGTGTTTCAAGCAACCACCGCACCCACATGTTTCCTCAAGCCCGTCGCATAGTTCGAAATCGCCGCCCTCGATCCTCAAGATTTTGCCGTTCACTAGACATTCAGCCAGCTTTTTCCGGGCATCATTGTATATTCGCTGTACGGTGGTGCGCGCAATATGCATCTGGTCAGCACAGGATTCCTGGGTAAAACCTTCCATATCAATCAAACGAATGGTTTCATATTCATCAACCGTCATGGCAACAAACAAATCTGATTCGACATGGCCGTTGAGGGGTCCAAAACGGGTGCTGCTCGGTAAGCAACACACCTTTCTCCATTTTCTCGGTCTAGGCATGATCAATTCACCTCTTGTTAAATTGCATTAGTGACTACATCCGTATCATCATAAACAGAATCAGGTCCGGCTAACTGGATAGTTTGAAGTACCGGTAGCTGCTTTCTACCGCATCCTGAAGCATCTTTTGAAACTGTTCCTGGTTCTGTTGGGTTTGGCGGCCTAACTCCTTCACCATTTTGACCCACGCTTCCCGGCCGTCCCTATTCTGGTCCAGCTGACTCCTGGTCATATTCTCCATCTGTGCCTGCATTTCATAAAAACTGCTGAGGTTTGATTGCCATAACAACCACATTCTATTTAGGGAGTCTCCGATGACGTCGAAGCTCTTATTCCCATATTCCAGATTGCCAGCCACATAAATACCTCCTTAATCAATGATCCCAATGCGGACGCTTAGCCCCGCTGATTATTAAGGCTTTACGAGCTCCTGTTTAAAACGGACCTCTTCTTAAAAATCTACGAAACCCTAGCCCCAGCCCTGGGCACAACCCCATTCCCAAACCTATCCCTCTGCGCACAGCTCGGTAGCCCAGTCGGCGCCTTACCAGCAACATACCCAATCCTAAACCAGCCGCTCCTCTTACAATACTAGTGCGGCTACAAAGTCCCAGGCCCATTCCGCTTAGCGGTCCAAGACCCAGTGGTCCGGTTCTGTCTCCTCTTGGCATTACACTCATCTCCTCTCCGTCAGGTCATTCTCTAATCATTGCCGAACCGCATTGCGGGCACTTCATTTCATTACAGGGCTGAGACATTTGATGCAGCATTTTTTCGCCACAGTCAGGACATTTACAATATACTCCCCGGCCTGCATTCAAAGGGCTGCCAACTCTGCCGCCAGCACCCCGGCGCTTGCCCTGGCGGCCAGAACCTAGTCCACCGCCTGCACCCATCGGACCGGTACCATCTCTGCCTGGCATTTTCGCTACACCCCCTGTCGGTTATGGACATATGCCCTTATAGTTTTCATTATATTTTATAACAAACATATGTCAACAACCTTCTCGCCTGGGAACAGGAAAACCGGCCAATAATAAACCTCTATTTTTCCGTTTTTTTGCCAACCAAGTGGGATGCAGCCAGCGCTGTTACCGGTATAGACAAGCACAGTCCGATTGATCCCGCCATGGACCGGATTATCTCACTCACTATCATATCCCAGTTCATAATATTGACAGCGGGAATATTGTTGGCCACTAAAAGAAGCAGCAGAGCTAGAGCCCCGCCGGTATATGCCAGGATTAGGGTACTGGACATCATTCCCATAACATCTTTACCTACATTCATTCCGGCCCGCCATAAATGATAGCGGGTTGGATTACTGTGGATTTCAGCAAATTCCCGGATCGAGGAAGCTATAGAGATGCTGGTATCCATAACCGCACCCAGGGCACCGATTAATACCCCCGCCAAAAATATCCCTTGCAGGTTGAGGTTGGCGGTGAGGGGAAGGCTCTTTAACATATTGGCATGCTCGAAATCAATGCCCACTATGCTGGCGCTGCTCCCAGCTAAACTAGCCAAAATACCAGCCAGGATCACCCCTGCAATACTGCCAATGATAGCTGCCAGGGAAGTCCGGTTAAAACCGCTGATCATCGGAGTACCGGCAAGGGTTACCACTGCACAGACCAAGGCTCCGCACCAAACCGGGCTGGCGCCCCTTAGGATCAAGGGGATAAGTCCATACCAGATCAAAAGTCCGGTAAGCATGATGGTCATCAATGCACCTACACCTTTTCTCCCACCCAGTATGACTAATACTGCCACAAACGCCAGTGTCACAACTACCATAAGTTTTGCTCCGATCCAGATTAGCTACATGAGCCTCTATTATTTTGTCTTGAGCATCCACATTGGCATACACAATTACTCTATCCCCGACGGTCAGGTACGCCCCCAACATGGGATTGGTTTTGGAGGCGGTATGCTTGATGATGATTTTTTCCCCAGCAAAAGGATCGGTAAGACTCACTTCGATGGACTGCTGGATTATGAACTTGCCGGAGTCGGGATTCATTGGATCAGCGATCTCTTCCTCTGCCAATATTTTGAGTATTGCGCCCTTAACGTAGACTTCCCGGAAAATATCCCCTGCCATTGGCTGATTCCCTTCACTTTGTTCCTCCGAGGCCCTGCTGTTTGCCGGGAAAAGCAGCCAAATACCGACGGCAATTACAACTAGCCCAACCCAGGCAAATGTTTTTTTTGACTTATTCAATAAAAATCCTTCCTCTCGGGGCTTAATTTACTCGTACTACAACTTCTCTTGTTTAATGTCGGTTTGCTGAGTTTCAATGCCTGATGCTACTAATAGCATTTCCGCACAACATAATATATCGATCTGAATCGTTCGGGATTTTCTTTGTACATTCTGATCTCCGCCATTACCTGCTGCCAGGTTTCATCACCCTCTGCATAATCTGGGCCTTGTGGTCCCAGTTCCGCGATTTGTTTTTCCAGGCAGATTATATACTTGTCCATCCAAATCGTCTCGTCCAATACAAAAGATGTGATCAGGGTGAATCCAAATTCAGCAAATAGCTGTGTTTTCCTGACCTCATCGTCCAGTTCATCATGAATTATCATGTAACCCCTTGGTTTCAAGTAGCGAGAAGCCAAGCTCAGTCCATTTGTGAATCCAGTAATGTTGAAAAGTCCTTCAGCTATTATGATATAGAAGTGTTTCTCCGGTATCTGCAGGGTTTCAGCTGCTTCATTTATTATGGTAATTCTTGACCCAAAATCTGATTTATCTATCTCAGCCTGCAGTATTGCCAAAGCTTCCTGGTCAGGGTCTACAGCTGTCATCAAGTATTCGGTGCATCGCAACATCTCCATGGTTGAGGCTCCCGTTCCGCAGCCCAGGTCCATCACATCCGCATTTACTACCACAGGTACCGATTCCAGAGCCTTATGCAAGTACTCATTGAAATTGGCCCGGCAAAGGTGTCTTATGGCACAAATATTTTTCACGCTAGCACCTCCTACTTGAATAACTTGAGTTACTTCAATCTGAAAGTCTCATACCCTTTATAGTTGATTACAGTCAATTTGGGATCTTGCTTAAGCCTGGTTAAAATAACATCAATTTCGCTACAGCCTCTTGATTCCAGAAATCCTCCAATCTCATGCTGATTCATGGGATGCCGTTTGATTATGCTTAGAATGGCTTCATAATGATCTTTGATCTCACTGTGAAAACCTTGCGACTGCAGCACATCGATAGGTATAGCGCCAAGTATCTGCGCGGCGTTTTGCATCCGCTCAGGCTCAACTGCCAGGACAAAGGCTTCAGCAGGAGGTCGGACAGGCGTGTTCAGGTATACTTTACTATATCTGATCTGCTTGAGTATATCCGCATATTTTAGCAGGGTTGCATCGTCATCATTAATGCCCTTGAGCAGCATGATCTCAATCCAAAGTTGTCCCCTGTATTTTTTCGAAAATCCCTTCAATCCTCTCAGGACTTCTTCAAATCGCAGGCTTCTATGGGGGCGGTTGAGCCTCCTGAATGATACCTCATCATAAGCGTCCAGGGTCGGCAGAACAATATCCGCCTCGCAGAGCTCCAACTGCACCTGAGGATCATATAGAAGAGATCCGTTCGTTATTACAGCAACAGGTTTGTCTGTTCTTGCCTTAATCTCTAGGATAAGTTCACCCAGACCTGAATAAAGGATGGGTTCACCTTCGCCTACAATTGTGACCACATCGAATTTGAGATGCTCTTTAAGAATATCATCAAATTCAGCTATTATGCTGCTTACCGGGAAAAACATCTGGCGGGTGTTGGTCATACGTTCGGTTCTGCCCAGCTGGCAGTAAATGCAGGAATAATTGCAGGTCTTCTTAGGAATAGTGCTTATACCCAGAGACAGCCCTAGGCGCCGGGAAGGCACTGGCCCATAGATGTATTTCATATCCGTATTGACCATCTCATTCTCCCATACAGTCTACTGGCCGCATATTCGGCCAGCACTAAGTTCATCACATACAGGTGCCAATCATTAAATATTTTCTACTGCTGATACCAATCGCAAAAATGCCTCCCGCAAGTTTTCCTGGCTAAGATCCCAAACCGTGCGCCCATCCAAAGGCAAATCATGTACCCGTTCACAATGAGGGATGGGATCGGCCATCTTCTCAAAGCCGAAATAGTCAGCCATGGCAAATAATTGCTCGGTGTTGTGTTCCCATTCTTTGGTATTGATTTTGTTGGGAACAATCAAATTGATAGCATCGGTTCTACCCCCAGATTCTTGCCAGCATAGTTCCACCGCTTTTAGCTCCTCCAATTCGTTGTCGTGTTTGAGATCAGTACAGACTAGAAGGACAGCAGGTATACGGCTCAAAATATCAACGTCCCCCTTATTGGATGGGTGCAGTAGGATGTATTCATAAGCGCCTATATCCAGCGCGAGTTGGTTGTCAACATTTTCACTGCGACCTGCTGGATTACAGCTGAAGCTCATCAGATCAATACCCAACTGGGAATGCTCGATGTTTGACTCGCCAATACTTGCAGCTCCGGTCGATGCCGAGCCCTGATCTGGTTTGGGTTGCAGGCCTAGCCAACGTCGGAGTTTTTGGTTATTACTGGGATCAACTATCAAGACATGGCCGCCTTTACGGACCAAACCACTAGCCAGGTTCACTACTATCGTTGTTTGGCCGCTGCCAGGATGGGCAGACACAACAGCAATCGTTTTCATAAATATCAATGCTCCTCGAAATATTTTTAATAGGAATATAACGATCCCCTTTGAATCAATCCAACCGCTTGAGGAGCCTTTTTGCTTTGGCTTCAAGTTCCTCGATCATCACATAGAGCTTCTGAAGTTTCTGCCTCTCCAACTCCAGGAAATATTTATCCACTCCGGCTTTTTCGAAGTCCTCAATTGCCTTCAGTGATACTGGCACATGGAAACCCTTGAGATCAGCAATTTTCTTAGCGGTGTCCTGCAATGCCTGCAAAATGTATTCAGTCGACATTCATAGTCACTCCCCCTAATTCTTATCTTTCTTCAATGTTTCTTGGCCTTCATACTCTTTCTACTATCACTTTCCGCGCCAATCCCCGTCCGATAGCAATTTGGGTGTTATCCATCCGCACCACCATTGGGCCCTTGAACGGATGAACCGCTACCATTTCTACGATTAAACCGGGGCGGAATCCTAACCCGGTTAGTCGTTCATGCCCGGTCCATCCGCCAGCGATTCCGATTATTTTAACCTTTTCTCCCGGGGTGATCGTATTTAGGGTCAATCCTTTTTTATGATTATTATTAACTTCCGGCAAATCATTAATCCTCCTCATACTTTAATGGGGCAGAAGCAGATTGAGCAAGGCCCCTACAGTAAATGACACGGCCAGCCCCATCGCCATTATTTGCGCCAGTGCCTTCCCTCCAGCTTCTCGCACGATCATGACCGATACCGGCAAACAAGGCAGCGAAAGCACGATCATTGCTACTGCAATGGTGGCTTCTCGAGGATCCAAACTCAGGTTAAGCAAAACCAAAGGGGCCAGGTATCGTTGAACTACTGTAATCAGAACCGCCACAAATGCTTCGGCGGGTATTCCTAATAAAGACCGAGTTACAGAATCCAGGGCATGGAGCCTGACTAATATCCCCGAACTGATGATCACCCGCACCGCTATGCTCATCACTACCAGCATGGGTAAGACTTCAGCAAAGAAACCTCCAAACCGAATCCTGATCTTCGCCCATATATTTTTGGCCAAGGGCAGCCTTAAGGGAGGCAGTTCATAGACAAACTCCG
>CAZYGL010000093.1:0-6144 GCA_964647335.1 uncultured Syntrophomonas sp.
ACGAGGAAATTCAGGCCAGCTTGAAGACCCTGCCGACTGTTTAAATAATGCCTGTATGGTTTGACTTCAGATCCCGGATATCTTACAAAGGTATCCGGGTTTTTCCTTACCTATGATTAGAAGGTTGATTTATGAGCGTACTAACACCAAGATTAGCGGCTATTGCCGCACTTTTGACACCGGGCGAAACAGCAGCCGACATAGGAGCTGATCATGCTCAGTTGTCAATTTATCTGGTCCTAAAGAACATCGCCCCTCGGATTGTTATCGGAGAACTGGGATCAGGACCGCTGCAGCGGGCTCTCCGGGCAGTCGCATCCAGCGGTTTACAGCCCAGGATAGATGTCAGGCAGGGCGACGGCCTGCAGGTGCTGGCGCCGGGGGAAGTGGATAATGTCATCCTGGCCGGACTGGGGGGCGACACCCTGGCGGGTATCCTAGCTGCGGACTGGGAGAAAGCAGCCAGTTTTAGAAATTACGTCTTTCAGCCCATGAGCAAACCCGGAGTATTGCGCCAGGCTTTGGCTGCTCAGGGATGGCAGATAACCTCGGAAGCAGTAGTGGAGGAAAGAGGGCGCTTGTATGTGGTGCTGACCAGTCATCCCGGCATGCAGCCCTATCAACTAAGCGATATTGAAATAGCCGTGGGCCCCCGCATCCTGCAGGCTGAAACTGAGATCGAACGCCAATATATATGGAGAACATTGCGGGCCTGGCTAAGGATCGAATCAAGATTAAGAGCATCAGCTCAAGCGGAAAAACGGCGTCAGGCTGAGATAATACAGGATAGAATCCAACGACTGGAGGCGATTTGGCATGCAAGCCAGGATAAGTGACATAACCCGGCTAATGGAGAAAATGTTCCCCCTTAGTCTGGCTGAGGCCTGGGACAATCCGGGCTTACAGATAGGATCTTTGAGTGCGCCTGCTACCCGGGTATTAGTAACCCTGGATCTTGACCGTGAAACGCTTGGCTGCGCGCGGGCTCAAAAAGCAGACATGATCATAACTCACCATCCCCTTATTTTTACAGGGCTTAGAACCATAAACCTGGACACTGCTCAAGGCATTATGGTAAAGGAGCTGATCGAAGCTGGCATCACCGTGTATTCTGCCCATACTAACCTTGACGCGGGTGACAAGGGTCTTAGCCAGTTTCTAGCTGAGAAATTGGGTTTGCATGACATCAAACCCCTAGATTCAGGAAAACAGGAGAACTTATTCAAGCTGGTGGTTTATGTGCCAGCTCTGCATGAGGCCCGGGTGCGCCAGGCCCTGATGGATAATGGAGCGGGCCACATTGGCAAATACAGTGATTGCAGTTTCAGGACCATGGGAATCGGAACTTTTCGTCCTTTGGCTGGTGCCTCACCCTTTATCGGCCAGGCCGGGATGTTGGAGGAAACCGAAGAATTTCGGCTGGAAACGATACTTCCATCAGGAGTTGTGCCTCAGGTCCTAAGGTCAATGCAGGACGCTCATCCATATGAAGAAGTAGCCTATGATCTCTACGCTCTGTCAAATCCCGGACGGGTATATAGCCTGGGCAGGGAAGGAAGACTGGAATCGGCTATGAGTGTGGCTGATTTTTGTAATCAGGTTAAAAACCGCCTGGGGATTGCTTATCTGCAGGTTGCAGGCGACTTAAACCGGAAAGTCCAAAAGATTGCGGTGGTGGGTGGCTCCGGAGCCAGTTTCATAGACCGGGCCTTTGCCCGTGGATGCGAGGTTCTGGTAACCGGTGATCTGAAATACCATGAAGCCAGGCAAGCCCTGGATCTGGGGATTGCTGTTATCGATGCAGGGCACCAGGGAACTGAACAGATAGTCTGTGAATACCTATGCGGCCTCCTCACTGCTGAAGCCGGCTCTGAAGGACTGGACGCAGAATTCGTTTATAGATTGGGCCCCGAATGCATAAAAATCATTTAAATCCAGTTGTGCGGGGCAAAAAATCGATTAGGATACCAGAGAAGCCTGAATCTCCCGGACTAAGGTGCGAAATGGCTAAATATAGGCATTAGGGCGGGAATGAAACTGTTGCGCGCCATTCAATTTTGGAAAGGATCCGGGGCAAATATCTAAAAAATCAGCTTTTGCGCAAAAAAAAATTCAAAAAAATTCGAAAATATTTAATTTTTTTGCAGGATTTGCCGATTTGATGGGGAATAGAGATTTAGGTAAAAAATACAAAAGGGGAGGATTTTGTAGTGAACAAATCGGAACTTGTGAAATCACTGGCAGAAAAAGCAGGATTCACACAGAAGGACGCTGCCAAAGCACTGGAAGCAATGGTTGGAACCGTACAAGGCGCATTGGCAAAGGGAGACAAAGTGCAGATCATTGGTTTTGGTAGTTTTGAAGTAAGGGCACGCAAGGAAAGAAAAGTGATCAGCCCTGCCACCGGCCAGGAAATTACTGTACCGGCTACTAAAGTTCCAGCGTTCAAACCCGGAAAATCCCTTAAAGAAGCTGTAGCAGCTCCGAAAAAAGCAGCCGCTCCCGCAAAAGGAGCCAAGAAAGCTGCTAAGAAAAAGAAATAGATTTGTCCTGCAGTGATACATAAAAGGAGGCGTACAGCATGTATGCCTCCTTTTTTATCAGTATGCAAGTAAATCTGTAAGCGGAGTTCTGTATTTGACAATCATCTATCTAGGATGCCAGTTGCCTGGCACCTCAAGCGACCTAACCCGGGAGCGAAGCGGGCCACTCCATGGCTCCTCTATTCGGTCTTGCACCAGGTGGGGTTTGCCTAGCCAAGCAGTCACCTGCCTGCTGGTGAGCTCTTACCTCACCGTTCCACCCTTACCAGGAGAACGCTCCTGGCGGTTTGTTTCTGTGGCACTTTCCTTGGGGTCGCCCCCACTGGACGTTATCCAGCACCCTGCCCTGCGGAGCTCCGACTTTCCTCAGGCAAAAATGCCCGCGATCGTCTGATTTACTTGCTTAATTATTATACAAAACCTGCAGGTTTAATTCCAGAGGGGGGGCCTGCCCCGGCGAGGAAATAAATCAGGTTTTCTCCGAAAAAAAATGAAAACTTTGCAGGAGTTTGTTCAGTACTGGAGAATAACTATTAGAGTTGAGGGGTATCGAACGAATGTTAAAATAGCATGGGAGCATCGATAGTTGTTTTGCATCGTTCATAGTAATAGGCTAAGGCATATAATTTTTTTGTAAAGGGGGGTGAATAAGTGTTAGCTATATTTGCTTCAGCTGCAGCGGAAACCACAGAGACCGGATTATTCCACAATGGTTGGGTACTTATAATAATGGTACTGTTATCCACTTATATATTTTTGAAATTCTGCTCGTGGGCCAAGAAATTTCAATTGTCGGGATCGGTTAAAAAGTGGGTCTTCATTATTACTGGTATCGGCGTAGTATTCTTCAATATTCTGTATAGCCAGGGAAATACCCTGATCAAAGAGACCGGCGATTGGAGCGGCGCAACAACAGCATTGCTGGCGTCTCTGGCTTGGGTAATATTCTTTGCATTTGTGTTAATGACCGAAACCAAATCCGAATAAGTATCTAGGTTAAAAGGCGGCGTAAAGCCGCCTTTTTTTGTGGACAACAAATGCATATAATATTAACTAGACCTTGCATGGACATAAATATACAGGGAAACAGAGGGTGAATAAATGGCTGATCAGGCGAAGACAACCATTATCGAGCCGGACGGAAAAGAACATGTCCGGTGGACTCCCAAAGGCAAATCGGTCTGGGAAGCCCTGGAAATGCTGGGCTGGGACACTGGCGGAGCCTGCGGCGGCCAGGGGACCTGCGGCAAATGTAAATTCAGAATACAAGGGAGCATCAGTCCCCTTACTTCTGCGGAGCGGGACCACCTGATACCGGAGGAAATCAAAACCGGACACCGGCTGTCTTGCTTGGCAAGGATCGAGGGGGATTTTACTCTTTTCATAGATTTTTGGGCCAAAGAAGGCACCAGCAAAGAGGATTTGCTTAAATACCAACCAGTCCAGTATGCTGACACACCTATAACAATCCGGAGTTTCTATATCGAGGGCCGTCAGCAGGATTCCCATACCCCCCTTTATGACCGGATCAAGGCCGCTTTGCCAAATTATCAACTGCAGATCAGCATGCCCAACTTGAATGAACTGACCGGGCTAGACCGCCCGGGACGACCAGCATTGGAACTGCATGCCCTGATCATGGATGGAAAGAGAGTACCTCATATAGCCCGCCAAAAAGAAGCTGTTTATGGTTTGGCTCTGGATATAGGCACCACCAGCCTGTTCGCCGCCCTGGTGGAAATGCAGACGGGAATTGTGACCGCAATGGCATCACATAGCAATATGCAGAGGACCTACGGAGAAGACATCATCACACGCATCAGTTACGCAAATGAACAGGCTGATGGGGCAGCGGTGCTGCACAAAATTTTGATTAACAACCTGAACAGCATGATAGAAGAAATGCTTGCGCAATCCGGGGCAGATTATCACAACATTTACCGGGTGGCTGCGGTTGGGAATCCGGTTATGCTCCACCTGTTGTTGGGCTTAAGCGTAGCTGGCCTGGGAAGGGCTCCATATGTGGGGGCATTTAGTCAAACAGTGGAAACCCAGGCCTGCCTTCTTGGTCTCAGAGTCAATCCGCTGGCTCAGCTGTTCACGCTTCCGCAGTTAGGAGGTTTTGTAGGAGCGGATACTACTGCTTGTCTCATGACCCTGGCTAATGCGGCTGAAGAGACTTACCTGATGATAGACATAGGCACTAACGGGGAAATCGTGCTAAGTCACCAGGGCAGAATGTGGGCCGCCTCTGCTGCTGCCGGACCTGCTTTCGAGGGTGGTGCTATAAGTTGCGGGATGCGAGCCGGGCAAGGTGCGATCGATAAAGTAACGGTGGTCGGTGGTGAGCTTAAATTGCGGGTGATCGGCGGTGGCTCGCCCCGGGGCATATGCGGATCCGGATTGATTGACCTGGCTGCCTGTCTGCTGCAATATCAGGACCTGGACCGCAATGGTAACATATCCGAATCGCCGCACCTCAATATCTCCGTTGGTAACGGCAAGAGGGGACGGGAAATAATCCTGCAGCCAGCAGGTCAAACCATAACCGGTTTGGCTCTGGTATTGGATCAAGAGGACATACGCCAGCTACAGCTGGCTCGTTCTGCTGTCCGCACCGCGGTGGAAATACTGATGGATCAAGCCGGCGTTGAAGCCGGGCAGGTTGAGAAGGTTTACCTGGCCGGGGCTTTTGGCAGCTACCTGGATCCAGCCAGCATATTGCAGCTCGGCTTGATACCCTCTATTGAACCAGTTAAAATAAGGAACATCGGCAATGCTGCTGCTGAGGGTGCCATTATCGCATTGCTCAGCCAAAAGCAGTGCAAACTGGCGGATAACATCCGGGACCGGGTGCAATATGTGGAATTGGCTGAACAAACTGATTTTCAGAACCGGTTCATAAAAAATATCAATTTCTAGACTTGCGAAATCCGGGGCGGGACAAGCTTACCGGCAAGGAGGTAAATTTTAATGCGGGTGGACTACCACGCACACGTGGTTGCACACGGGGAGCATGAATACAGCCGGGAGAGAGTAGAAAGATATATTGACCAGGCCTACACAATGGGTATTGCGGAAATCGGTTTTTGTGAACATGACGAATTTCAGCATATGGTGGATCTTGAGCTATTCAGAAGCATCCAAAGTCAAAAAAGCCACGGCATTGAAATCAGACTGGGATTAGAATTGGATTATTTTCCGGGCCGGGAAGAACAACTCAAACAGACGATTTTGTCTGCCGACTTTGATTTCGTGATCGGTTCGGTCCATTTCATTGAGGGCTGGGGATTTGACCACCCGGATTTCCGGGATGGATTCAGCCAGCGGGAAACAGATGATGTCTACAGCCAGTATGCAGCTATACTGCTGCGGATGTCCCAGTGGGCAGGGATCGACGTAGTGGGGCATCTGGATCTGGTCAAGATTTGGGGCCATCGCCCGCGCAGGCTCAAAGCCCTGCATTATTTCGAGCCGGTTTTGAAGGCTGTCCAGCGAGCAGGAATAGCTGTTGAGATCAACAGTGCAGGCTTACGAAAAGACGTACAAGAGATATATCCAGCCGGGGACATCATCCAGAGGATGTTTGATTACGATATTC
>CAZYGL010000094.1:0-6118 GCA_964647335.1 uncultured Syntrophomonas sp.
GTCAATAAATGAGCCAAGAAAAATTCCCAGCCAAACACGATCACCCAGATGACATTAAAGATCAATCCCCCCGCTCCAAAATTGCCTAATTCAATATCCCGGCCGAACGGCCACAACACAAAACCGGCAATTTTGAAACATTGCAGACCGAAGGGTATGCCTATAATGGTAATGCACAGGATAGCTCCAGCCAGAAACCATCCTATAGCCATAATGATGCCCCCGATCAGCAACCATACCAGATTGCCAAGAAAACGCATACCGAAACCTCCTCATATAAATCTTTCTATATTTCCCCTGCAATACAATACTAGGTTCTCTTCCCATCCCCCAATTGCCTCAGTTTCCTGAGGATCAGCGCCGCAAAGCCCATTGCCACCAATACTATAGCCGCGTCCAGCAACCATTTATTTCGTTCGGTCCAGGGGACCACCGGAGGCTGGTAGGCAGGATTTAACTGTTGCGGACCAATGTTTTGCACCGGCAGGTCTGTTTTGCTTATCAGATCGGCAAACTGTTTAAGGTCATAGATAGGGGCGGTTGCCTGGGGATTGCCGTACCACAGTATACTTGGAACAGCCAGTTCTGCCAGGACATAAGGCGATGCGCCGTAAACCCTGATCCCTTGAATATCCAGTGCCGGGCTGTCCTGGTTCAAAATGGATATAATCAGATAGCGTTGGCTGAAGCGATAGACGTTCACCCGGTCCTTGGTAAGGTTATAATTGTTCCAGTCATAGGCGATGATCCGTTCTGCGGCCAGATGCTCTTCTTGCCCGTTAACTTCAGCTTTTGCGCTGGTGGTGATCGTAATATTGCGGTCGAAATTTCGGTCAGATGCCCTTATTTGCACTTCCGTCACCATGTAATTGGGAACTCCCAGGTCAACCACCAAAGTCGTAGTGGTGCGATCGGTACGCTGAGTGAGTACGGCAGCTGGGAGGGCTTGGCCTACGTAGATATTGCCAGCCAGGAACAGGAGCTGCGCGGAACTGACCCGCAGCGGACTTTCACCGGCTTGGTTCTTGATATTCACCTGCAGGTAGCGCATCGTACTGGTAGGATATGTGATCTGGTTATACTGCTGGTATTGATATGCGAAAATTTTGCCGCTGCCCAGCTTGCCCCAGGTATATGCGTCATCACTGGCCATGATCTCCACCTCACGCAGGTAAGCATCGGTCTTATTCATATCGATGGTCAAGTCCAGCCGGTTGTGTGGTCGTTGATTTGGCCCCATGTCGATGGTTATGGAGGTGTGATCCGGGTAATTTATGGCATTCAATAGGCTGACTGTCTGTACGACCAGGTTTTGTCCGGGTTGGACCACCTGGCTGGATATTTCCCTGCCGTTCTGATCGGTCACCCGAATATCTGCAAATGTAGACTGGCAGTTCTCCATGGCCTCTGAGTCAAGCTGGACAAGGGCAAAGCCAGGCTTTTGGGCAGGTATTTCCTTGAAAAACTGCCAGTTGGGCTGAATAGCTAGCACTTGAGCATTAGCCAGGATAGTGCCCAGGACTGCCAGTATCGCGATTATCTTGAATATTTTAAGCATTTTGCCCGCCACCTTTCATCCTTTTTTGGTAGAAGAATGATACAGCCAGTGCGATCAGGCCGATCACCATCAAGACCATGATCTTAAATACAATATCCAGCTGGCGCAAATCGTAGAAAATAGTCCGCAGGATGACTACTCCATATAGCAGCAGGCTGAACAACCGAATCTCCATTTTATCGCGATGCACTCCCAGCCATAGGACCAGGCTGCTGATCGCAGCCCAACTGATGGGGATAAGGAAACTGAATGACTGGTTAGCCTGGTAATAATAAATGGCATTACTGATATCATAATCCAGTAAGAAGAAGACTATGCCGGTAGCGACAACTGCCATGGATAGCAGGAGCCACTTTTGGCGGGCATAATTCCTGCCGGTGACCCAGAGGGCCCACGCCCAATCCAAAGCAGTGAAGAATAATACCACGGAAGTGTCGTTGAGGAATGGTCGGGGGTGAAGCTCGACATGAACCGAACGGGCGGTGACAATAAGAACGGCCAAGCCGATAAGATATGGGAGCAGCTTGCGGCTGAACCAGCTGTAATACAGACTGGCTGCAGCTATAGCCAGCCAGGCTAATTGATTATAGACACCCTGTAGTTGGGCTGGCCCGGTCAGGGCTGAATAGACCAGAGCAATGATGAGAATAGTGTAGGCAAAGAATTCGGTGCACCATTTCCTGCTGGTCACTAACAGGTAAGTCAGTGCATAAATTGCGGCTAAAATAAGGCATATCAATCCCAACCACTGGTTCATTTCATCATAGAGATTGAAGAAGGTAAACGCCCCGAATAAAACGGCACTTGCCAGCAACAGGCCAGGATTGGAGGCACGGGTGCGATGGTTGTACAGGATGGCCACAGCCGAGAACAGAAGGAGGAAAGCAGCCAGGAACGCCTGCCCGGTCCATACCTTCCAGTCCATGTTATAGGCAGCCACAGCCAGGATGAAACTGCCCATCAAAGCGAGAAAATCCAGGTAGAACCACTGCCGGTAGAAAGCCAGCAGCAAAATACCGAGATCAAGAATCAGGACGTATGTTAATAGGGGCAGGATCTGGCCCGTGTGTGCCCCCATAAGAAATGGCACCATGAATCCACCTAATGCCGAAATCACCGCTGTTCCTGCCATATCATCAGCAGCTGAGATCACACCGCCGGCGATGGAAGTGAGAAACATAGCTGCGAAAGCCATATAAGGACTGATCAAATCATAATAGTTGACCGCGGCATAGGTGGACAAATAGATGATGGCGATGCCTGCTCCGGTCAGACCCTGGGAAAAGACTCCGTAACCTTTCTTATAATAGAAGTGGCCGCCGGCCATGAAGAGAATCCCGCCTGCCAGGCCCAACAAACAACGTCCCACTTCCCCTATTATATCGTTGTCGAATGACCATTTCAGGAAATAGGCAACCGCTATGACCACTATCAGCGCTCCGATACGGTTAAGCAATTTGCCGCCAATGAACTCTTCGGATAGACGCTGTTGAATAGGTACCCGCGGAGGACGGGGAGGTTTTGCAGCAGGGGCTTCAGGCATGCCCGCCGCCGTTCCGGTGCCAGGAGCGGACGGCGATGCCTGGGATATGTACTGCAACTGGTTTTCCAGACGAGTAACGCGCTGGTTCAAATCTGCTATCTCGGATAAAAGACGCCCCAGATCCGGATCAGTCTCACTGCCCATAATCTCACCCCTTAGATAATGTCCGGGGATTGCATTTTCCTGGTTGTCTATATTATAATCCAGTCTGCGTTATTTTGCTTTTTATCCTATAAATTGCCAGGGTCAATATACAGTGGTCGCTGGGGCTTCAAGAACTGACAGGATGTCCCTTTTTTGCTGTTCCCTCTGGCCGGCACCTTCGGGAAGCACCTCCAGTCTCAATTTGATCCGGGCTGGTCGGGCGGAGAATACATAAACCGTATCAGCCAGTAGCAAGGCTTCATCGATATCATGGGTCACGAGGAGAACTGTCGGCTGATACTTGGCGCACAGATCCTTTAGCCAGAGCTGCATTTTCCTGCGGGTAATCGCATCCAGCCCAGCAAATGGCTCATCCATAAGCATGATATCACTGGTAAACAGGTAGGTGCGCAGCAGGGCCGCCCTTTGCCGCATACCACCCGACAACTGACGGGGATAATAGCTCTCAAAGCCGTCCAGGCCAAAGTCCTGCAGGTATTTGCGGGCGGTAGCATGGGCCTCCCCTTTTCTTACCCCCCGCAAAACCAGCGGGATACTGACATTGTCAAGTATCGGCAGCCACGGCAACAGCAAGTCCTTCTGCTGCATATAACTGACCCGTCCGGTGCGCCCGGTCCAGTCCTCACCGCTCAGCTCGATCCGGCCTTTATCAGGCGCGAGCAAACCGGCAATAATGTTGAGCAGTGTGCTCTTGCCGCAGCCGCTGGGACCGAGTATGGCCACAAAGTGGCGGCAGTCTATGGACATGGAAATATCGATCAGTGTTTCGATACGGTCCAGGGTCTTGCTCACACCCTGCACATTCACAGCCGACAAATCGAGTCCTCCTATTCGGGCAGGAATTGGTTGGTATACGCTTTCCCGGTATCGATGTCCTTTTCGATCAACTGGTTGGCGAACATGAAATCAGCATAATTCCTCCAGACCTCGGGCTTCATCTCTCCCCACCTGGGGGCATCGGCCTGGTATTCCTGGGCTAAATATTTTTGACTGGCGAAAACCAGGTCCTGGTTCAGCTCCGGCACTGATTTCATAAGGATAGCTGCGGCCTGATCAGGATTGCTGATGGCATAAGCATACCCTTTCGCAGTGGCCCGCATGAATTTCTTCACCAATTCAGGATTCTGGGCGATTTTTGCCTCACTGGCTATGATCACAGGAGTGTAGTAATCAAAAACCGGATCTTCGTCCCGCAGTCCTATAAAATTCAGGCTCATACCCTTGGTCTGGGCTTCGATCCCTGTCCAAGCCTGGAAAATCCACGCGAAATCTATGCCTTTTTCCATGCTCGCAAAGAAGTCAGCAGAGCCGATATTCACCATCTTGATCTTGCCGAAATCGGCATTGTGTTTAGCCATCAATGCTTTTAAGACTGCGGTTTCCGCTGGAGATCCCCAACCCCCATAGGTTTTGCCTTCGAAATCTTTGGGAGTTCTGATGTTTTTCGAGGCTGGTGACGCGAAACCGCTGGTATTATGCTGGATGACGGCTGCCAGGGCTACGATGGGTATTTCCTGGGCTCTGGCCATGGTGACCTCTTCTTGGTAACTCACCGCAAAATCCGCTTTGTCTGCGGCTACCAGCTGAGGGTTAGTGCCCTCCGAGGGCTGCACAATAGTCACATCCAGGCCTTCCTCTGCATAGTAACCCAGGTCCCGGGCTGCATACAACCCGGTATGGTTGGTGTTCGGGAACCAATCCAGCATAACCGATACCTTCTGGGGCACAGCTTTGGGTTTCTCGGAATTTTTATCCGCACAGCCCATGATTCCTGCGGTTATCAAACCCAGGATCATAACCAAAATCATCAATTTCTTCATTATTATTAACATCCTTTCATTCTTGTTGAGATCTAGTTGGCTTAATCGATTTCCCATTCTCGTTCATGCCTGGTCCAAGGCATGACTGCAATTTCTGCCCAGTCAATAATTTTGACCCACAACAGACTCAATCCGGCGATGATCATAACCGCCGCCAAGACCTTGTCCACCCTGAAAGATTTTTGAGCAATGGTCATGTAATAGCCGAGCCCCTGCTGGGCCCCCAGCCATTCACCTATAACTGCCGCCATGATCCCATAAGAAGCAGATATCTTCATCCCGGCAAAGAATGCTGGCAAAGCCGAAGGCAGTTTGACCATGCGGAAGATATCCATGCGCCCGGCGCCCATAGACCTGAATAGGTTGACCAAGTCCGGATCGACCGAATTCAGGCCATTGAGCAGGTTAATGACTACCGGAAAAAAGCAGACCAGGATGACGACCAGTACTTTGGGGAGCATCCCCCACCCAAACCAGATCAGGAAAAGCGGGGCCAGGGTTATGATAGGTATGGTCTGAGTCACTACTAATAGCGGCAGCACTGCCTGGTTCAGCCAATTTACCTGGTGTAGTGCGAAAGCAGCCATGAAGGCAATGATTACAGCCAGGCCAAAACCAATCAGGGCTTCCAACATGGTACTCCCAGTGTGGTTCAGGAGCAGTGAAAAATTGGCAATTAGGGTCGAAATTATTTGTACCGGACCCGGCAATATATATTCCGGCACCCGGGTCAACCTTACGGCCCCTTCCCAGATCGCTATTATCAACAGGAAGGTTACTGCTGGTACCAGATTATGGGCGATATTTACCGATCTTTTCATCAATGGACACTCCTGCCGGTTTATAATCGATCTTTACTATTGCTGCCACCCTGGGAATCCCCAATCCATCACATAGTTCCAGGGCTTGGCGCACCAGTCCGAGCAAAGCGTCCAGATCACCCTCAATAGTCGTTTCCATCGGCCCCACTATATACGGCAGACCCGATGCAGCAATGAGAGCTATTACCTGGTCAACAACCGGATAAATATC
>CAZYGL010000095.1:0-6068 GCA_964647335.1 uncultured Syntrophomonas sp.
GGATGCTACTTCAATGTGGTGGGCCTGCCTTTAAACCGCCTCCACCTCATGCTCCGGGAATACGGTGTTGACCTTTTGGGAGGATAGAGGGTTGCATTATAATGCTTTAATAAAAGAAATGCCTCTGGATTTAAGGCCGAGAGAGAAACTTCTGGCTATGGGCGAAACGCATCTGCATGACCATGAGCTCCTGGCCATTGTCCTTGGCCAGGGGACCCGGCACACCAGTGCCCTCGAACTGGCTAACCAACTCCTGACAGCTCATTTCAGTTTGCGGGAACTGCAGGAGGCCAGCCTGGAAGAATTGATCTCCACCAGGGGCATCGGACCTGCCAAAGCGGCCAGCATAAAGGCTGCCCTGGAAATAGGACGCCGGGTCAGTCTCCAGGTCAAAGACCGGCTGATAATAAGATCACCTGAAGATGTAGGGGAGATAGCCAGGCAGTTTTTGCTTCAGGAGATGCGTGACTATGACCGGGAGCATTTCCTGGTTCTGTACCTGGATAGGAAAGGCGGTCTGATCGTAAAGGAGTATGTATCGATAGGCGGACTGCATAGTTCTATCGTGCATCCCCGGGAGGTTTTCAAGACTGCGGTCAAACGAAGCGCCGCTTCGCTTATCTTGGCCCATAACCATCCCAGCGGTGATCCTGCTCCCAGCCGGGAAGACATAGACATCACCCGGCGCCTGGTAGAAGCTGGCGAAATAATGGGGATAGATATTATTGATCATGTAATTATCGGCGATAATCGCTTCTGTAGTTTCAAGGAAACAGGATTATTATAGTTTTGAGGAGGATTTTCAAGTGTGGTCAGCATTTTTGGGTAAAGATCTGGGTATAGATCTGGGCACCGCCAATACCCTGGTACACATGAAGGGGAGCGGAGTAATACTTACCGAGCCCTCCGTTGTAGCTATCCAGGTGAACAGCGGCAAAGTACTGGCGGTGGGCGAGGAGGCCAAACAGATGATTGGGCGCACCCCAGGAAACATTGTGGCCATAAGGCCCATGAAGGATGGGGTCATAGCTGATTTCGACGTGACCCAGGCGATGATCAAGTATTTTATAGGCAAAGCCCTGGACAAAAAAACCAATCTGATAAAACCTCGGGTAGTGATCAGCATTCCCACCGGGTGCACTACAGTAGAAGAGCGGGCGGTCAAAGAAGCTGCTTTGGCCGGGGGGGCCAAGGAAGCTTATTTGCTTGAGGAACCCATGGCGGCAGCCATCGGAGCGGGACTCCCTGTACATGAACCTACCGGCAACATGATCGTGGATATCGGAGGAGGTACCACAGAAGTTGCAGTGATCTCGTTGGGAGGCATCGTTACAGCCAAGTCAGTAAGAGTGGCTGGCGACAAAATGGACGAGGCCATAATCCAACACTTGAAGAAGAACTACAATCTGCTCATCGGAGAGCGCACTGCCGAGAACATCAAGATCAATATAGGCTCAGCAGTATGGGATGGTCCCTCCGAACACTATGATGTCAAGGGCCGGGACCTGGTGACTGGATTGCCCCAGAACATCGAGGTAACATCCCAGGAAATCCAGCAGGCCTTGAAAGAAACCGTGGACCAGATAATTGAGGGGATCAAACTCTGTCTGGAGAAGACCCCCCCGGAACTGGCGTCAGATATTATGGATCGGGGCATAGTCCTGGCTGGGGGAGGTTCGCTCTTGCGCGGCCTGGACAAGAGGATAGGCTATGAAACTCACATGCCGGTTTATGTTTGCGAGGAGCCGTTGCTGGCTGTAGCCCGGGGAACCGGCAAAGTGCTGGAAAATATTGAGGATTTAAGAAAATTGCTGCTGAATCCGAAAAGAAATCTGTAATTAGGTGAGGATCGTTGTTTAAAATTTTTCGCCGCAAGGGTTTTTTGGCCATTTTGATGGCCACAATGGCCCTATTGGCACTCATGCAGCTGAGTTCGTACCAGCGTCAGGAATTAACGGTTCTGGAGAGGCTGGTTCAACGGGGTCTGTTTCCCCTGCAAAAAGGGGCGGACAAAATCCAGCAAGGGTCAATGACTGCCGGGGTCAAACTGCTGGGAGGATCCGATGTGCAGGCGCAGATCACGGAAATGGAGAGCGAAATCGACCGGCTGAACCTTGAAAATATGCAGTTGCGGGAAAGCCAAGCCGAAGTCGACCGCTTGAGATCGCTCCTGGCTTACAAGGAATACCACGGTGCTGAATTCGAATTGCAAGTGGCCAGGGTGGTGGCCCGTAGTCCCAACAACTGGTACCAGATGCTCACCATAGACAAAGGTGCGCTGCAAGGGATCGCCGTCGATATGCCGGTTATTAATCCCTATGGGCTGGTGGGCAAAGTGGTGAGCGTGACCGCTTCCTCAGCCCAAATATGGTTGATCACCGACAGGGAGATGGCCCTGGGAGCGGTATTGCAGGAGACCCGTGAAACCAGGGGGATCGTAGAGGGGCTTGGTGACAATGCGAATCTTAGGATAATCAACATTCCCTATTATTCGCGGGTCAGGGAAGGGGAGATCGTTGTGAGCTCTGGATTGTCGGAAATATACCCTCCCGGAATCCAGATAGGCATTATAAGAAACATTCAGAAAGATTCCAATGGATTGGTGCTTTCTGCCACGGTAGAACCTTCAGTTAACTTTGACCAGCTGGAGGAGGTCATGGTGATCACCCAATATAATGGACAAGCAGCAAAAGGCAGTGGAGGAGTATAAGCGGCCATGCGTTACCTGATATTGGTCCTGCTGTCTTTTTTGGCTTTGTTTCTACAGACCACATTTTTCAGGGCCTTCACGATCGGGGGGATCATTCCCGATCTAATTCTGATCCTGGTAGTCTGTCATGCCCTGTTTAACGGGGTTTACCAAGGTACCATTTATGGAATGCTGTGTGGTTTGTTGGAGGACCTGTACATAGGCAGATTCATAGGCATGAATGCCGTCAGTAAAGGTATAACTGCGTATGTGGCGGGGCGGTTGCAGGGCAATGTTTTCAAGGAAAACGTGATGGTAGGCATTATTGGGGTTATTGGCGGAACCCTGCTGAATTTCGTATTACTCTTTATCCTTTCGGCATTAAGCTTCGAAAAATTCAACCTGGACTATTCTATCCTCATTAAGCTAAGCTATCAGCTCCTGTACAACACCATCCTGACTGTTCCCATGTATATCTGGTATTATCATTCCTCCCACAGCGGATGGCTGCGGGAAACCGAGGAATATTAATATGCGGACGAGTGACCTGCGCTTTAAATTGAAGGTATACGGCGGCATTGTGGTTTTGCTCCTGGCGGTACTGTGCTTGAAACTAGCGGTTGTGCAGTTATTCTACAGCGATATATACCAAACCAAAGCCAAGGAAAATCGACTCCGACTGGTTTCCATCAAGGCATCCCGGGGCGAAATATATGACCGTAATGGGACTATACTCGCCGCCAATCAGTTGGTCTATATCTTGACTATGACCAATCCGGGCGAGAGCGACCAGGAAGACATAATAGCCCGCCTGGTCAGCGTGCTCAAGCCGTACTTTCCCGAAGTTACGGCTGATTATATCAAAGAGAAAATTGAACTTCAGAAATTTCGACAATATGAGCCGGTGACTATCCTGCGGGATATACCATGGGAATTAGTGGTGAAAATTGAGGAGAACCGTCATGATTTGCCCGGCATAACCGTCGATATCGAACCATTGCGATATTATCCGCGGGATAACCTGGCCGGTCATGTATTAGGTTATATTCATTCCATAAACCAGGATGAACTGGCCGCCGACGGTGCCCAGTACAATATGAACAGCCTGGTAGGCAAGTCGGGGCTGGAGAAGCAATATGAGGCCCAGCTGCGGGGTATAGACGGTGCGCGCCGGGTGGAGGTAGATGCCCAGGGCAGGCCGGTAGGGGAATTGGTAACCCTGGATCCAGTAGCTGGCAACAATCTCACCCTGACCCTGGACGAAAAGTTGCAGGTGGTAATGGAGTATTCCATGGCCAGCAACCTGACCCGTCTGCAGCGCCAATATCCTAAAGCCCGGGTGGGTTCAGCGGTTTTGATGGATGTGAAAAACGGGGAAATACTGGCCATGTGCAGCAGTCCTGCCCTGAGGCCTGACGACTGGAAGGGCAACATCAGCAGCAAGCTTGCCAATTACTATTTTCCCCAAAGATCAAGCTACAATCCCCTCGAACCTGGTGCAGCTACGAACCGGGCTATTCAGGCTAATTACCCGCCCGGGTCTACTTTTAAACCCATAACGGGTATGGCAGCCCTGGAGGCAGGGGTTATGGATCCCCTCAAGGACTACGTCAATTGCCAGGGTCGTTACTGGATCGCCCCCTACATACCCTGCACTGGAGTGCATGGCAATGTCAACTATTACAGCGCTATGGCCACTTCCTGCAATACCTATTTCCAGGAGATGGGACGCAGGGCCACCCAGGAAAACCTGGTCAAAGTGGCCAAGGACTTCGGTTTAGGGTCGAAAACCGGGATCGACCTTCCCTATGAGATACAGGGTTCAGTCCCTACTCCGGAATGGAAGCGGGAACTAAATGACCTTTTGATTAACCGGAAATATGATTCCCTGCGCAAGCAGTTGGAGGAAAAATACATTCGCTTATTGGCCTCGGCCAGCAGTCAGGATGCTATCCAGGAACTGAACAAGAAGAAGCAGCAGGAGCAGAGCCAGCTGGAAGCCCAGTATGAGATCGATTATAATTTCGACACCCAGTGGCAGGCTTTCGACACCTTTAACATGTCGATCGGACAGGGAGGCAACCAATACACGGTGATTGAGATGGTGGACTACATTGCCGCGGTTGCCAATGGAGGCAGCTTGATGCGGCCTCGCATCGTCAAGCGCATAACATCTCCGGACCAGGATTTGCTGCAAGAGATTGCGCCGGAGGTTATCCGTACGGTATCGGTCTCGACCCGGACCCTGGCTGAGACCCGTCGGGCAATGGTGCAAGTCACTCAGAAAGATGGAACCGCGGCATTTCTCTTCAGTTCGTTTCCAGATAATATCAAAGTCGGAGCCAAAACGGGAACTGCACAGACCCACCGGGTCGGTGATGATGCTCTGCATGAGTTTCATGGTGTGTTTGTGGCTTTCGCGCCAGCGGATAATCCAGCCATAGCTTTTGCCGGGGTTATTGAATATGGCCAGCACGGCAGTGAATCAGTCGGTTATGTAGCCAAAGACGTCTTCGAACAATATTTCGGTTTGCAGGATCACTACACTGTGGCTGCCCAGGCAAAAACGTACTAGATTTGGGCTCATATTGCCATAGTACTGATAAGACCTCTGGCTAAGGTGATCAGGTTCAGCAGGAGGAGCAATTTTGAACTTTAAACGCTTGAAATTGATAGACAAATATTTCGTGGTTCTCCTTTTCGCAATCCTGTGTTTTGGCCTGGTAGTCCTGGCCAGTGCCAGCAGCGGCATAGGCAGTGATCCGCATTATTACTTGAAAAAACAGCTGATTTTTGTGGGGTTGGGATTTATAGCTGCTTTCTATCTGCTGAGGTTTGACTATACCGAACTCCAGAAGTATGGCAGGTACCTTTATGGGGCCGCATTGGCTATCCTGGTGATTGTCCTGGTTTTCGGAACCGAGATGCGCGGGACTACCGGCTGGATAAGCATTGGGGGTTTGCCTCCCGTCCAGCCTGCTGAATTTACCAAAGTACTGTTAATATTGACTTTTGCTGAATTTTTAAGCCGGCGGAGAGGGGAGTTGTATACCCTGGGCCAGATGCTGCCATGTTTTTTGTACATGGGGGTGCCTTTCCTGCTGATAATGGCCCAACCCGACCTGGGGACTGCATTGGTCTACATAGTGATCACCGCAGCCATGATGTATATGGCCGGGGCTAATCCCAGGATTCTTACCGGCCTTATCGCAGGTGCGATAGTATTGATGGCCTTCTGGCTGTTTATGCATTTCCAATACGGTCTCTGGTTGCCATTGGATGACTACCAGTTCAAGCGTCTCACGGTATTTATCGATCCTTATCAGGATGGGCAAGGAGGCCGGGGAGCGGGATGGAATACCATCCAATCCCTGATCGC
>CAZYGL010000096.1:0-1596 GCA_964647335.1 uncultured Syntrophomonas sp.
ATCATTCTTGCATATGACATATCTAAACTGTTATAATGACGTGTATGACCCTGCCCCGCCTTGCGCGGGGCCGTTACCTGCGTCAGCAGGTTAGTCCAGAGGGAGGAGGTGTGAGAATGCGTGATTACGAGATGATGTTTATCATCAAACCCGATCTGAACGAAGAGACCACCGGGGAGATCAAAGCCAGACTGCATAAGATAATCGATGATTTTGGCGGAGAATTTACCGGTGAAGCGCTTGGTTGGGGTAAGAAACGCATGGCGTACAGGATCGAAGACTATGCAGAGGGTATCTATTGTTTATGGCATTTCAAAGGACTGCCCGAGACCGTTGAGGAATTGGACAGAGTCATAAAGATAACCGATGGTCTGATGCGCCACATCATTGTTCGCCAAGACGAGAAATAGCGTCTACCCGTGAGGGAGGTAAGGCCGATGTTGAATCGGGTGATACTTATAGGGCGCCTGACCCGCGACCCGGAACTTAAATATACCCCCAACGGAACTGCGGTGGCTACCTTTTCTTTGGCAGTCAATCGCAGGTTCAATAAGGAACAGACTGACTATATCGATATTGTAGCCTGGCGGCAAACTGCGGAATTTTGTGCCAATTACGGCAGCAAGGGCAGATTGCTGGCGGTTGAAGGGCGTTTGCAGGCCAGGACCTATGAAACCAAAGAAGGTCAGAAACGCAAGGTCGTTGAAGTGGTGGCAGACGATATCCGCTTCCTGGATAAAGCTGGTTCCGGGACACCGGGTGCTACGGCCAGCAGTTCCGGAGGACAGCGTGAGTATGATCCATGGGACGACCTGGGGCGTGAAGTCCGTTTGGAAGATATCGACCTGGTCGACAAGACTGAAGAAGACGAAATACCTTTTTAAGCAAGGAGGAAGACGAGCTTGATAAAAAGAGATAAACGCAAAAAGAGACGCCCGTGCAATTTCTGTGCGGATAAAGTCGAAAGCATCGACTATAAGGAGATAGTTAAACTGCGCCGCTATATCACTGAACGCGGTAAAATATTGCCCCGCAGGATAACCGGCAATTGCGCCCTGCACCAGAGGCAGCTGACTGTGGCAATTAAAAGGGCCCGGGTCATGGCTTTACTGCCCTATACTTCGGAATAATAAGAGCTTTTTGACCCTCCCAGCGGGAGGGTTTATTTTTTTGCGCATATCTTGGCACCCCAGGCTTCTGATGCAGGCAGGAAAAAAGATGTTTGATGCCGAACAGGATAATCTGGAGGTGTCTTTGGTTGAAAAGAGCTGCAGATGTTGCTGATAACCGGAGAATCGTGGAATGGCTCAAGGCAGACCTGGTGGAAACAGTAGGGGTGCTAATGAAAGCGGTGCTCAAAGGCGGAGTTGAAGCCACCACGGATGCGCTGGCCAATCTCATCATAATCGCCTTTGTTTTGGGCCGCCGGATGGGTATAAGCTTCCAGGTGGTTGAAATGAGGATAAAGCACAAAATTAACACCACCCTAAATGAAGCCACTGAGATAGAAGAATTCAACGAGGACCTGACCCTGCTGCAGAGATATTTGGAGAGCAGGGAGCATAAAAAGAGGTGACCTTTTGGCGAGGATCATAT
>CAZYGL010000096.1:1696-6019 GCA_964647335.1 uncultured Syntrophomonas sp.
GCCGAGACTTTTATGAGATACAAAAATGGGGGGTATTGGCGGCAGTCCTATTGGTGGTCTTATATTGGAGCCTGGCCCAGTATTCCGATGATCCCAGGGTCCGATTCTGGGATCAGTCCCAAATGGAAGCGTATGTGGCTGAGAGCCTCAAAACTTCACAGGACATGGGCCTGGTGGAGGTGTACATACAGCAGGGCCTTAGCCGGGAGGAGTTGGAGCAAGACATCGTGCTGGCAGCCCGCTGGCTCTATATGCACCTGCCAGCCTTATACATGATCAATGTGCTGTTCGGCATATGGATGATCCTGCGGCTGGGAGCCATTATCGGCGCCAGACGAGGTCTGAGTGGACTGAAGCCCAAGCCCTATTCGGAAGAGATCATGCCCTGGCAGTTAAGCTGGTTGGTAATAGTCGCCCTGGCCCTATGGCTGTGGGGCAGGGATGAACCGAGCAACATTTATTATTGGGCTTCCAACGTTTTAGTGGTCATGATTCCAGTAACCGCTTACTTCGGACTGGCAGTCCAGGCATACAAGTTGGGCAAAATGAAACCTTCCACCCGCAGGTGGGGTTGGGCTATATTTATGGTGGTAGCCTTGCTTTTTACCCCGTTGGCTATAGTTTTTATAAGTTTTTTAGGTTTGTTTGATTCACTGGTTGACTATCGTAAACTAAACCAGGCAAAGGAGGCGACCCCATGAAAGTTATCCTGCTGCAGGATGTCAAGAAATTGGGTAATAAGGGACAGATACTCGATGTATCCGATGGCTATGCTCGTAATTACTTGATCCCGCAAGGACTGGCCCAGGAAGCCACCAAGACCAAGCTTAAGGAAATTAAGGAAAAAAGTCTCAAAGAAGAGAAAAAGAAGACCAGCGAAAAGGAACAAGCGGAAAAACTGAAATCCATTTTGCATGGCAAAAAATTGGTGATAAAAGTCAAAGCGGGAACGGGTGACCGCTTGTTTGGAGCAGTTACCAGCCGCGAGATCTCAGAAGCACTGTCAAGTGAGTTCGGGGTGAGTGTTGACAAAAAGAAGATAGAGATAGAAGAACCGATCAAACACCTGGGTCATCACAAGATCAAACTGAAAATATACCCGGGGGTGCAAGCTGACATTAGGCTGGAGGTAAGTCCTGAATGATGAGCAGCGGGAAGGGTGTCAAGACCGCTCAATTATTGACACCATGAGACCCTTCTGCTACTATAAATAAGTTGGGAAACTAGCGACTAATGGGGTATGGTAACGCTTTGCGGTTAGCATACCTTAAACCAGGGGGTGGATCTATGCCAGCCGTGATATTAGTAGGAGCTCAGTGGGGCGATGAGGGCAAAGGAAAGATTACTGATTTTTTGGCTGATCAGGCCGATTGTGTCGTAAGATACCAGGGAGGCAGCAATGCCGGCCATACCGTTGAGTTGGACCACGATCAATTCAAACTGCACCTCATCCCTTCCGGGATTTTGCATCCGAGCAAGACCTGTGTGATCGGCAATGGAGTTGCAGTTGACCTGGGCAAAATTATCGAGGAACTGGACGGATTGCACCAACGAGGCATCGACACCAGCAACCTGCGCATCAGCAGCCGGGCATCGGTGGTCATGCCCTATCATAAGAAACTAGATGAGATTGAGGACCGCACCAAGAAGATCGGAACCACTAAAAGGGGTATCGGCCCTACCTATGCGGATAAGATAAGCCGCGTTGGTTTCAGGATCTGTGACTTGCTGCACGAAGAGTATTTCCGGGAAAAGTTCACCCTCGAAGCTGGCAACAAGAACCGTTTGCTGCAAGAGTTCTATGGAGAGCCGGGATTTGATGTCGAGGAAATGTTGCAGCAATTGCTGGCTCAGATAGCGCTGATAAAAGATTACGTTGTGGATACACCATTATTGATACACCAGGATCTCAAGGCAGGCAGGAAAGTGCTGTTTGAGGGTGCCCAGGGCACCTTGCTGGACATCGATCATGGGACTTATCCCTACGTAACCTCGTCTTATCCTACTGCCGGAGGAGCTTGTGTAGGCGCCGGAATTGGGCCTACCGAAATGGATCGGGTGATTGGAGTGGTCAAGGCATATACCACCAGGGTAGGAGAAGGGCCTTTCCCCACCGAGTTATTGGATGAGACCGGTGATTTTCTGCGGCAGAGAGGTGCCGAATTCGGGACCACCACGGGACGGCCCAGGCGCTGCGGTTGGCTGGATGCAGTCATACTGCGCTACGCAGCCCGTATCAATGGATTGACCGATTTGGCCATAACCAAACTGGATGTGCTTGATACTTGCCAAACTGTAAAAATTTGTGTAGCCTATCGCTATAAGGGGGAGCTGCTTACCGAGTTCCCGGATACAGATATTGTACTGGCCAGTTGCGTTCCCGAATATATCGAGATGCCCGGCTGGAATCAGGACATAAGCAGCATAACCGACTATCGTGATTTACCTCCGGCCACTAGGGACTATATAGAAAAAATCGAAGAGCTGTGCGGGGTCAAGCAAGCACTGGTGGCAGTTGGGCCTAAGCGTGATCAGACCGTTGTGACCAGGAAGATGTTCTAAGGATCTAAAGAGCAAATGGGCGCGTAACTCAGCGGGAGAGTGCTACCTTCACACGGTAGAAGTCGTGGGTTCGAAACCCTCCGCGCCCACCATTGAAATAAGTAATACCGGGGTTTCATGCCCCGGTATTTTTGCATTTACATCGAAAGGTCCTTATAGGATCCTAGGAGTTCAGCCATTCACTCGCCGGCAAATCTTGATTCTAATTTTCTAAAGTCTTCTTTATTTCCTCAAATTCTTCTTGAGTTATCTCTCCTTTTGCCAAACGTATTTTGGCAATGTCCAGGGCAGGAGATGTTCCCCCGGGGTGTGGATTGCTTTTAAGAAAGTGCATGACTATTACAATTACTAGTACTAAGAGCAATATGAATCCTATAATACTAAGAGTTATACCCCATGGACTCATCCAATTGCAGCAAGAGTCCCAATACCTATGCATCCTGATCCCCCCCGCCTTTTTTAATCCGTTGCATCTTTTGCGTTTGAGTCCATAGCCAGGATGTTCTTCTGCACCTGAGTATTTATTTCACCTGTCCGTATATCGCCCTAGTAACATTCTATCAGATACTGCTCATATCGGAGCCGGCTAACAGGTTGCCAAAAATACTTGATCCGGTCCCTTAAAAATCAGCTGAAAAATTGCCCGGCGACCCCATTTTGCACGTCTGCTTTTACATACCTATTAATAGATCTAAACCAGCAGCAAAAATATTTTTTAATAATGCAAGGATTTCTTGCCGTCGATCGTTTTGTTTATAGAGGAGATAAACATGGTGCTTGCCAATGAAAGTGACAGAATAGCCACGGCACTGCAGAAGTACTCTGATAGTGTTTATCGAATCTGCTTTATCTACCTTGGCCGCCGACCCGAAGTCGACGACGTCTTTCAGGAAGTATTCTTGAAGCTGCTCCAGAACAAAGATACCTTTGCCGAAGAGGAACATGAAAAAGCATGGCTGATCAGGGTCGCGATCAATAAGTGCAAGGACATGGTGAAGGGTTTTTGGTGGAGAAGAATCGACCTGATGGAGGAAGTAGACCTGCCGGGACATGAGACCGAGGAAAAAGATCTGCTGAGAGTGGTGCTCTCACTTCCGCAGAAATACAAGGACGTAGTCTACCTTCACTACTACCAGGATTACACCGTACCCCAGATAGGCAAAATCCTGCAGCGCAGTGAAAACACTATCTATTCCCAGTTACATAGAGCTAGGGAACTCATGAGACAGGAATTGGAGGGAAAAGGGCATGAAAGAGCTTTTTAGATCGGCTTTGGATAGGATTGAAGCTGATGAGGCCCTGGTCGGCAGGACGGAAGCACGTTTAAGAGAAGATCTGCCAGCGAGTAATAATCCGCGAATGAGAACTAAGCGAGGGAGGAATTATCAGATGAAGAAATTCGCCATAGCCGCCTGTATGGCAGTAATGCTAATTGGGGGAGGCTTCGTCTACGCCACGCCCACTTCCTATGTAAGCGTGGACATCAATCCCAGTGTGGAACTGGCTGTTAATGCCCTGGGACGGGTGGTTGACATCCAAGCCAATGATGATGGGGAAGCGATCCTGGAGGGACTCGATCTTGAGAACATGAAAGTCGATAAAGCCGTCAGCCTCATAGTTGACGCCGCCGCTGAGCAGGGTTTCCTGGAGGAAGATGGGACATCGATCGTTTCCATCACCGTAGCAACCGATGACCAGGAAACCGCGGATGAATTGACTGAAGATGCCGAAGAGGGCGCCCAGGAAGCCCTGGAGAAAAAT
>CAZYGL010000097.1:0-5992 GCA_964647335.1 uncultured Syntrophomonas sp.
TTTTCGCTGTTCACTTTTTTCGCGGGAATGCTTTATTGGTAGAGTATTAATGTCAAAGTTTAGAGGAGATGTGCACTTGAACGGAATCGAGAAATACATACCCGAAAATATATTGTCTAAATACGAATTTCATAATTACAATCACGCCTTGGAGATTCTTTCTCAGTCCTTTTCGGAAGAATTCGATGAGTTGCTGGGTGCGCTGAAGAAACTTAATATTTCTGTCAGCGAGATCCAAGCCGAGGGGGGCAATGAGTCTGCTATTCCTCCCAAATTCGCTGAGGTTTTAGAACCACTAGGTTGGAAGGAAATTAAGATTTCCGGCGATCTTATCATTAATTTTTATCCGCGCAAAGGGAAACGTCGCGGTAGGTTTGTGGAAGAACCTACGGATACACAGACAATTAAAAATTACATAGATGGCCACAATATCGATTATGTCAAGAACCGTGTAGCCTGTGACATAGAATGGAACAGCAAGGATCAAACATTTGATCGGGACATCTTCGCTTTTAGGACCTATTATGAGTGTGATATTATCAGCGTAGCAGTCATCATTACCCGGAGCGAATCATTGAATACTATTTTTAAGTCTTTGGGAGTTATGAATAAATATGGTGCCAGCACAACCTGGATGGGCAAGTTGCTGCCGCGCCTCGATTCTCGCAGGCATGGTGGCTGTCCCGTACTTGCTATCGGTATTACACCGCGCTGCATAAATGATTTGGAGGCACAGGAATGAGTAATCTTAAAATTCGAAAGGACTTTCTGGACACATGTGGGGATACGTTATTTAAGACCATTTTGGCTGATCCCCCATGGCAATTTAATAATCGGACCGGTAAAATCGCCCCAGAACACAAGCGATTAAATCGATATTCAACTTTGACCTTGCCGGAGATTAAATGTCTACCTATTGACCAGGTATCCGATGAAACAAGCCATTTATACCTGTGGGTACCAAATGCCCTGCTTCCAGAAGGTCTTGACGTGATGAAGGCATGGGGTTTTGAGTACAAAACAAATATCGTATGGGAAAAGGTACGTAAAGACGGTTATCCAGACGGTAGGGGTGTAGGCTTCTACTTTAGGAATGTGACCGAATTGATTCTGTTTGGAGTTAAAGGCAAGAATGCCCGGACCCTTCAACCAGGCCGCACCCAGGTAAACCTTTTGCGGACACAGAAAAGAGAACACTCTAGAAAACCCGACGAAATATTTAATATCATTGAATCCTGTAGTCCCGGTCCGTACCTTGAAATGTTTGCCCGCGGAAAGCGCCCTGGGTGGGTTCTGTGGGGAGATCAAGCAAATAGTGACTATGAGCCAGATTGGCCAACCTACTCGAATCACACAACAAGAGACAATGTGGTGTAAAATCAGTTGATAAGCTAAAAACCGCTACTTCGGTGGCGGTTTTCGTGCGTTTATAAGAATTGTCGAAAAAAGGGGAAAGAAGGGGTTATTGTGAAAAAGAATATTGGTCGGGTAACTTTGCTTTTATTCATCGTTCTATTGCTTAGCACAATAATTGGTTGTGGCCGTAGCTCTAATAGCACTTCTTCCCCAAATCCACAACCAAGTGTCTCAAGCCAGGAAGCCTCTGCACCAAACACGCAATCAAGTATCTCAAGTCAGGAAACCTCTATTAAATCTGATACCATACCTACAAACAACCAAGACGCAACTTCGACATCAACAACGACTCAGACGAGCAAAGCCTCAACAAACACCCAGAACGTTGCTGCTAGTCCTTCAAGTCAGGCAAACGATGATGACATTACTGTATATATTACAAAGACGGGAACTAAGTATCATGTTTATGGCTGCAGGTCATTATCAAAAAGTAAAATTCCTGTTAGCTTAGCTGCGGCAAAGGCACGGGGTTACGAACCGTGTGGTATCTGCCATCCTCCCCAATAATGTCTACCCAAGTAATTGCTTTTGAAAGAAGGGACACAATGTTCAAGAAAAAGTGCTCATGGCTCCTCGGTTTATTACTGACTTTTGTGCTGATGCTCGGAGCACCCGCCTTTGCGGCTCCGTCAGTTGTCCTTGATGGAAGACAACTGACCTTTGATGTGCAGGCAGTGGTGGAGAACAATAGGACCCTGGTACCACTTCGGGCCATATTTGAAGCCATGGGCGCTACAGTCACGTGGAATCAGGACACCCAGACCGCCACCGCTTTTAAAGACAGCACAACGGTTGTCATTAAGCTTGGCTCCACAACACCCACCATTAATGGGCAGATACAGCAACTTGATGTTCCTGCTAAGGCTATCAATGGTAGGACCCTTGCACCACTGCGCTTTGTAGGCGAGGCCTTCGGCGGGTCTGTCTCCTGGAACCAAGAGAGCCAGTTGATTACGATCCAGACCGCCCCGGGAACTGGGACTGAGCTGATCAAGGTTCACTTAATAGATGTTGGCCAGGCTGACAGCATCTACATCCAGCTGCCTGATCATGTCGATGTCCTCATCGATGGCGGGAATGTTGCTGATGGCCAGCTGGTCTGCAATTACCTCCGGGCCCAGGGCGTGGACGACATAGAGCTTATGATTGCCACTCATCCACATGAGGATCATATTGGAGGGCTGCCAGCAGTCCTAAGTGCTTTTAAAGTCGATGAAATCATAGACAGCGGAGCTACTGCGACTACCAAGTGCTGCAGTCAATATTCGTCAACAGCTGCAGCTGAAGGATGTCCTCGGTTGGCAGATAACAAACAAAGCTTCACCTGGGGCAATTCGGTGTTACAGATCTTAACGGGCTCGGAGACCTGGGACGATGCAAATGACTACTCCGTAGTCTGCAGACTGGATACGGGCAATATCGAGTTCCTATTTACCGGAGATGCAAGCACTTCAGTCGAAAACATACTCCGAGGAGATTTAAATGCAGAAATATTGAAGGTCGGCCACCACGGCAGCTCATATTCATCAAGCTCCGGCTTCCTTTCTCGTGTGATGCCAGATCTGGCGATTATCTCGGTGGGTACCGGAAATACTTATGGACATCCAACAGCAGCGGCACTAAGCAGGTTAATGAATATTGGATCAAACATTTACCGCACGGATCTGAATGGAACCGTTGTGGTCACAACAGATGGAAATACATACTCAGTCACCACTGAGAATAATACAGCCGCTCAAACTCCAGTTGTCTCAACGCCCATAGCTCCGGTTGTAACTCCAGTACCTGTCGTTCCTGTTCAGAGCACTGGATTATATGTAGGTAGCATCAAATCAGATAAATACCACTACCCAAGCTGCAGATACGCACAGGCAATTCTACCGGCAAATGAAATCTGGTTTAATAACGAGGCTGAAGCTTTGGCAGCTGGTTATGTGCCGTGTAAGGTGTGTAGGCCATAGCGATGTGTTACTTAATTCTCGATAGATGGACTGGTTTCTTTGCATGAAATTCATTTGTGGCTTCGTCACTTTGCAGTTTGATTCTATTACTGACAATCCCGGCTACAAATGTGCTTATTGTTATCGGTAATACAATGATAGTGACCATTATCTCGCTCATGACCAAAGCTTTAGCTAATGGAGATACTGGGTAAATGTCTCCAAAGCCTACAGTCACGAATGTATTTAATGAGAAATATATTGCTGTAGAACCATCGACTAATCCCGAGAAATGATTGAGGTTCAGTCGGATCAAATCCAAATAAATGCTAGAAAAACCTATAACTATGCTGAAAGCAGTAATCGCCCAATACATAACAAGTACAATACCCAAATTGACATATCTGTCAGAGTCCATTCGGAAAGCATCGATAAATAACATCAAAATAAAAGCAAGTCCACCTACAATAGATAAACTTGAGAAAATATTTGAAAATGGAACATCAACCATCAAGTTTATCAAAGAATAAACAGCTAGACCTGCTAGGATCCCTAAAACATAGCGGCGAGATTTCACAAATATACCTCCTCGGTTTTCGCGTCTATAATCAGTGATTTTGATGTTTTCGCAACCTGTTATTATTTTAACAGAAGACTTTTTATTAAGAAATTGAATGCTTATAATTCTCTCCAACCCAGGAATCATTTTCAGGGTTGCATTCTCCGAGAACACTTGTTCTCTTTTTCCCCTTTCTGATATCATGTAGACACATCCATACAGAGGAGTGTTTGTCATGCCTACCGCCGCTATTTACTGCCGCCAGTCCTTTTATAAAGAAGACAGTTGCTCTATCGACATGCAGATTGAACGTAGCAAAGCCTTCTGCGTCAGCCAGGGCTGGGATTATTTAATCTATGACATCGATAAGGGCTATTCCGGTAAGGATACCGATCGTCCAGGTTTCCGGCAGATGATGAAGGACATCTATGCCGGGAAGCTGAACTATGTGGTCGTCTATAAGCTGGACCGTATCTCCCGCAACCTCAAAGACTTCTTCGCCCTAATGGAGGAGTTCAAGTCTCGGGAAGTCGGCTTCCGGTCGCTCACCGAAAATTTCGATACCACTACTCCCATGGGTCGGGCCATGCTGGCCATAATAGCAGTATTCGCCCAGTTGGAGCGAGAAACAACTGCTGAGAGGGTAAGAGACAACATGCTCGATCGATTCCGCCTCGGAATCTGGAATGGTGGCCCTATTCCTTTTGGATTCAATGGATCCAAGACAACAATACAGGTTAATGGCAAGGATAAAGCTGTTTCGGTCCTAGTACCAAATGAGATGGAGGCCGAATATGTGCGCCAATTCTATGAGTGGTACCTGGAGCCCCAGGGATCTTACTTTGCCAACACCAGAAAGGCCAATGCCTTAGGCATCCCGACAAAATCGGGCAAGGCCTGGAATTCAAACCAGATGCAGCGGATAATGAAAAACCCGCTCTACTGCACTGCAGATAAGGCAGCCTATGAATACTTCTCCTCGTTAAACATTGAAATGGCCTGTGATGAGTCTGATTTTGACGGTGAGCATGGATTGATGTGGTATAACCGGAGAAAGCCACACAACAAAACGACCAGGTTGAAGGACTCCAGCGAGTGGGTATTGGCTGTCGGCGGACATCCTGGTATCCTTCCGGGAGAGCTATATGTCAGGGCCCAAAAGAAAATAGCAGGCACCTTCTTCAAGGCAGCCAGGACAGGGACAGGAAGTAAGGGTCTGTTAGCCAGCTTGATCAAGTGTGGTAAATGCGGCAAATCAATGGTTTACCTGGATTACGGGCATAATACATGGCAATATTACAAATGCCGTGCAAAAGAACAGCAGGGTCCATGCGTATGTTCCGGGCAAACTGTTAAGGGCATAGAACTTGACCGGACTGTCATCAATGCAATCAAAGGAATCTGTTCAGATAGATCCTTCCTTGAGAATATTGCGCGCCAGGCAGTCAAAAATAGCTTAGATAATACTGAGCCCTTACAAAGAGATAAAAAACGTCTAACAGACAGAATAGAGGCCCTCACAGCTGAACAAAAAGAATTAGTCAGAGCCATAGGAAAAAAAACTATGCCCCTAGAACTCATCGAAGAGCGGATCCAGGAGATCGAGAACGATAAAGAACATTTAATAGAGCAACTGGGAGAGATTGAATCCAAACTGGATACCCAGGACTGGCAGAAGATTGATATGGAGATGGTGTTCGGTAATCTGCTGAGGTTCAACGAAGTGTTTGATGAAATGGAATTTGAGGAGAAGCGGAATTTTCTTCGCAGCATAATTAAAGAGATCGTTTACACCGATGGCAGCATCAAAATGTCCCTGTATTTCATGCCGGAGATCACTTCTGATAAGCAATCGATAGGCAACGTTTCTGACACTTCTGTAATGAGTGGGTGCCCTCTCATTACAAAAGTACAAGAGGGTAGTTTTGGTATGACCTTTAATATAGAAGAGATAGATTTGCCGGAAGATACTTTGGGGCAGAGGATCCGCAAAGCCAGGGTGAAAAAAGGTCTGCAAGTAATAGAATTGGCCCTCATGGTTGGCATTGATCCACACACTCTGAGCGCATGGGAAAAT
>CAZYGL010000098.1:0-5968 GCA_964647335.1 uncultured Syntrophomonas sp.
TATCTGGCATTCAAGACCACCTAACCCAAGGGTTGGTGCCATTGTCCCGGGCAATAAACAGAACCCGCCTCATAAGCGGGTTCTGTTATTTAGCTCAATTTGACCTAACCCCCGGCATGATTCGCGCCAGGACCGCGCCCGTCTGGCTGCCCATTAATGATTAATGACCAGTCATTCAGACTTCTTTTCTTGAGGAATCCCAAATTGCCATGTGCCTTGAAACAATATGGTCCCATCCTCCAGATAACCTGTCCCTTTACCGTGCGGCATCCCTTGCCAGAAATCTCCCTCATAGGATACTCTGCCGTTTTTATGAAACACCACTCCCTGTCCGGTCTGCAGGCCGTCTTTGAACTCGCCTTGGTAAGTTATCGCTCCGTCCGGGTTATAGATCACTCCCTGCCCATTCTGCAGTCCATTGCTGAAGTCGCCTTTGTAACGCAGTTTCCCATCAGCATAGTACAAGCTGCCCCGGCCATCCGGTTTACCTTCCTTAAACTCGCCCTTGTAATATTTATTGCCATTTTCCTGGTAGGCTGTGCCATTGCCGTGGGTATTGCCATTTTTGAAGCGCCCCTTATATGCTATGGCGCCATTTCTATAGTAAGCTGCTCCCTGGCCATGAGGCAGTCCATCCTTTAGTTCACCTTTATATTGCAGTAAGCCGTCATCGTAGTATATCTCTCCGGTTTCCATTGTAACCTCCTCTTATCTTTGCGAAGTCATTGCTAGTCTGCTCCCAGATGAGCAAAAAGTTAGCAATCATATTGGAGACTTCTCTAACAAAGGTAAATATCCTGCCTGAACATTCAAAATGCCCTGTATCCTGTGGGCAGCCTGCCTGGTAAAGCGCTTATAGAGTATTGCCTATATTCCCTGGTGAATAATGGCCATCTAGCCTTCCAAAAGCTCGGGGTCCAGTCTGCGGCATTCCAAAAGGCTACAGAAGCGCCCAACTTGACTAGGTTTCTTTTCTACCTTATAATCGAGTTTGTATCAAATGGATATCTCCTGGCATCCTTGGCATGCGGGACGCACATACGTCATGCTTGCCAGCAGGACACAGGCATTCCTGAATGATATGCGGATGTGGCGGAATTGGCAGACGCACCAGACTTAGGATCTGGCGCTTCACGGCGTGGGGGTTCGAGTCCCTTCATCCGCACCATAGAACAGCGAACGGAGGTTTTCTAAGCCTCCGTTTTTTCATGAACACAGAAAGCTCCATTCTCGCATGGCAAGGAGTATTTGTGCCTATTGATGAGCGGAGGCAAATAGAGATTCCCTCAATCAATGCGGCATCTTATACTGTAGGTGAGACTAAAACGAGGAGGTGCTCTGATGTCAAGCGTTATTCACTTTGAGCTTTTTGCTGATCAGCCTGAAAGGGCAGCCAAATTTTATGAAGAAGTCTTTGGCTGGCAAATATCCAAATGGGAAGGCCCCATGGAATATCATCTCATTGCGACACACGGCGAGAATGAGCCAGGAATCAATGGTGCCATCACCCCCCGTCAGCACCCCAACGACACCACTATCAACACCATAAGCGTTGATTCCTTTGAAAAATTTGCCCAGAAAGTGGTCGAAGCCGGAGGGAAGGTCCTGACTCCCAAGCAGACGGTTCCTGGTGTAGGGTACTTCGCATATTGCAAAGATACCGAAGGCAATACTTTCGGTATCATGGAGGAAAATCCGTCAGTGCTTTAGCCATCCTGGAACGTGAATGGATTCGGCAATGCCCTGGATGAAACAGCCGGTGCAGGATACTGCGCCGGCTGTTTCAGTCCGTCCAAAAAGAGGTCGCTTTATGAGGAGGGGGGAAGTATTACATCATACCGCCCATGCCTCCGCCCATGCCGCCCATACCGCCCATGCCAGGGGCACCTTTGTCCTCGCCTGGCTTCTCAGACACTATGGCTTCAGTGGTCAGGAGCATTGCGGATATGCTGGCAGCATTCTGCACAGCTGAACGGGTGACCTTGGCCGGATCGATGATGCCGGCTTTGATCATATCTTCGTAAACGTTGGTCAAGGCGTTGAACCCGAATCCCGGCTTATCCATCTGGGCTTCCTTAACCTTTTCGACTACTACCGAACCTTCGATACCTGCATTGTTGGCAATCTGGCGCAGGGGTTCTTCCAGGGCCTTCTGCACCAGCTGGATCCCGGTAAGCTCATCTCCGCTGGCCTCGATCCTGGCAACAGCGGCCATGGCATTGATAAGAGCCACACCGCCGCCGGATACAATACCCTCTTCAACGGCAGCCTTGGTGGCAGCTAGAGCATCCTCGATCCGGTGCTTCTTCTCCTTCAGTTCCGTCTCAGTAGCGGCACCCACCTTGATGATAGCTACGCCGCCAGAAAGTTTAGCCATTCTTTCCTGGAGTTTTTCCCGGTCGTATTCGGATTCCGTGGCTTCGACCTGTGCTTTGATGTTGGCTATGCGGGCTTTGACATTCTCTTCCGACCCGGCTCCGTCAACTATTATGGTCTCATCTTTCTTGATAACTATTTTGTTGGCTCTGCCCAGCATATCAAGGCTGACGTTTTCCATCTTGATGCCAACATCTTCGGACACAACGGTCCCTGCAGTCAGGATGGCTATATCTTCCAGCATGGCTTTTCTTCTCTCCCCGAAAGCGGGAGCTTTGACCGCGACGCAGGTGAAAGTGCCTCTGAGCTTGTTCAGCACCAGGGTGGCTAAGGCTTCGCCTTCAACATCTTCGGCAACCAGCAACATGGGTTTGCCGCTTTGGACGACCTTTTCCAGCACGGGCAGGATTTCGGTGATAACTGAAATCTTCTTGTCAGTGATCAGGATGTAAGGATTCTCCAAGTTGGCCACCATCTTGTCGGTGTCGGTGATCATATAGTGAGAGATATAGCCCCGATCGAAGCTCATCCCTTCTACCACTTCAAGAGAAGTGCCCATGGAATTTGATTCCTCTACGGTTATGACCCCATCCCGGCCTACTTTTTCCATGGCATCGGCGATCAGATTGCCTATCTCAGGATCGCTGGCACTGATGGCCGCAACCTGTGATATGGCAGCTTTGGATTCTACTGGTTTGCTGATAGCCTGGAGTTCATCGGTGGCAGCCTGGACAGCTTTCTCAATTCCCCGGCGCATGATCATTGGATTGGCGCCGGCGGCAACATTTTTCAGACCTTCTTTGATCATCGCCTGGGCCAGGACTGTAGCGGTAGTGGTTCCGTCTCCGGCCACATCGTTGGTCTTGATAGCAACTTCCTTGACGAGCTGGCAACCCAGGTTTTCCCAGGGATCAGCCAGGTCTATATCGCGGGCGATGGTAACACCATCATTGGTAATGGTTGGGGAGCCGAACTTCCGGTCCAGGACCACATTTCTTCCCTTGGGTCCCAGGGTAACTTTTACTGTATTTGCTAGGGTGTCGACACCCTTTTCCAGCGCTCTTCTGGCTTCTTCCCCAAACTTGATTTCTTTGGAAAACATCTATGTAACCTCCCTTTTTTTAAAATTAGACGATTTTGGCCAATATATCGCGCTCAGCCAGGATCAGCAGGGTTTCACCCTCCAGTTTGATCTCCATCCCGCCGTACTTGGCAAATATGATCTTATCGCCAACAGCCACATCCATGGGAACCCTTTCACCCTTGTCGTTGAGGGATCCAGGACCTACCGCAATGACTTCCGCTTCCTGGGGTTTTTCTTTGGCTGTATCAGGAACAATCAGCCCACTTTTGGTCTTCTGTTCAGCAACTTCGGCCACTTTCACAACCACCCGGTCGCCTAATGGTTTAATGTTCACTTAAGATGCCTCCTTTAATTTATTTGTTAGCACTCGCGGCTGTCGAGTGCTAATACACATTTATAATATTAGGCAAGATTGTCTGGCTATTCAAACCTAAAAAACCATCAAATCTGCCCAATATCAATCAATATTTGTTTTCATTTTAATTTATGTCTCGATTATTTCAAATAGCTTGCTTTTTCGCTTGATTGCAATCATCCCTGCCCGCATTCACTGCTGGCTTCGATTAATATATCCAATCCATGACCCAGGGCTGGCATTATGGCTTCCAGGGATTCCCGCACCCCTTTTACGCTGCCAGGCAGGTTGATTATCAGCGTCTTGCCCCGTATTCCAGCCACTCCCCGTGAAAGCATGGCTTTAGGTGTCTTCTGCAGTCCATACATGCGGATAGCTTCAGAGATACCCGGGGTCAACCGGTCTATGACGGCTAGACTGGCTTCTGGGGTAACATCCCGAGGTGAGAAACCGGTCCCTCCAGATGTAAATAAAACATCCAGGCTGAGTTGGTCGCAAGCCCGCTGCAGTTTACAGATTATCAGGCCCTTATCGTCGGGTACGATCTCGTAATATTCGCAGTTGAATTCACCGGCGGGCAGCATAGCTCTGATTTGCTGCCCGCTCTCGTCTACCCGTTCACCGCGGGAACCTTTATCGCTCAAAATCAATATGCCATAGTTGTACATCTAGCTTATCACCTCGACCACATCATTTTTACGAATTTTGCCCCTGTTGATGACCCGGCAGAATAATCTCTCCTTGGGTAATGGGCTCACTCCGAACGTCCTAGCCACGACGCTGGGATGATCGTCTTTGCCGACTTGGGTAACTTCGAGGATGACATCCCTGCCGATCCGAAGTTTTCCTCCTACTCCCAAATGGGCCAGGTCCATCCCTGCGATAAATAGATTTTCTGTATATTGCCCCGGTTCCATATTAATAATGTTCATCTCCCGATTAATCCGCTGCACACTTTCCCAGCTGCGGCGAGTCACATGTCTCCCCCCGGCATGGCCGTCATTTTCAATACCATAGCCCGTAATAAGGCTCTGGGAACTCATGTTTCAATTGCCCTCGTTCCGAGCTGATGCAGATGGAACGAAGTTTGCCAGTGGAAGCAAGCACTAGCTAGGCACCCTTTTCCCTATGCAAATGACCGCTCTTCCCGCCCGATTTTTCCAGCAAGTACACCTGGCTTATTTCCATCCAGCGATCAATCGCTTTGCACATATCATATACTGTCAATGCCGCTATGGTCACGGCGGTAACAGCTTCCATCTCGACCCCGGTCTTGCCGGTGGTTCTTACTTCAGAACGAATGACCAAGGCGGGCAGGAGATCATCGAAAATAAACTCTATATCCACTCCTGTCAGCATCAGGGGATGGCACATGGGGATCAGGCTTGCAGTTTGTTTGGCTCCCATAATGCCTGCAACTTGTGCGACTGCAAGCACATCGCCTTTTTTGACAGTCCCCTCACGAATGGCAGCTAGGGTTGCAGGCATCATACGAAGCACCGCTTGCGCCCTAGCTATGCGGTGGCTGTCTTCTTTGTCGGTAACATCAACCATGCGGGCATAACCCTGCGGATTTATATGGGTCAGGTCCAAATGAATCAGCCTCCAATTTGGTACATTTTGCGGCGGTTGTCTGCTCCCCAGCCCTTATCCATCTGGTGCCTTTCCGGCTTGGAATTGATGGTATCCAGAAAGATCTGGCGCAGTTGTTCATCGCTGGCTCGATTCTCCAAAGCCAGTTTCAGGTCGCTCTCATTACGGTCATAAAGGCATCCGCGCAGTTTCCCCTCTGCAGTCATTCTGATGCGGTTGCATTCGGCGCAGAAGTGGTTGCTCATAGGGCTTATGAAGCCTAATGAACCTTTACCACCTTCAAGGTAGTAATACTTGGCCGGGCCATTGCCCCTTATCTTCTTGCCTTCCAGTAGATGATATTTCTTCTTTATCACCCGGCGGGTGTCTTCGCTTGTCACTATATTGTCCCGGTTCCAGAATTGGAGATCGCCTACAGGCATGAATTCAATGAACCGGATATGCAAAGGACGGTCATAGGCCAACTGGGCAAAATCAAGAATTTCGTTGTCATTGAATCCTCTGATGAGCACGGTGTTGATTTTGACTGGATCCATACCCATGGCCAGAGCCAAATCAAT
>CAZYGL010000099.1:0-5966 GCA_964647335.1 uncultured Syntrophomonas sp.
GGCTGGAAGAGATCCCCGGGCATGTGCTGGAAATAGGCAAACCCATGAGCGGATGTGTGTTCAAAGAGAGATGTTCATACCGGCAGGATATCTGTGCAACCGAGGTCAAGGAACAGTCTTTGGACGACTATCATACCTTCCGCTGTAATTTCGATATATGAAAGAGGAGGCGGACATGGCCCAAACTAGCCCACTCCTTTCCGGACAGAATTTAAGCAAAGAATTTGTGGTGGAAAGGAAGGCCGTAATAGGTACGCCTAAGAAGATGTTTAAGGCCCTGGATCAGGTTTCCTTTACGATTTATGAAGGGGAGACAGTTGGTATTGTAGGGGAGTCGGGAAGCGGAAAATCGACCCTGGGGGAAATACTGGGGGGACTAAGGGAGGCCACCCAGGGGCAGATCCTGTATGATGGAGTAGACATCAAGCAAATGGACCAGGAGCAATATAAACACTTCAGGAAGAATGTGCAGTTTATATTTCAGGACCCCAAGGGATCCATGAATCCCCACTTCAGGATCAGGGACATAATCGCTGAACCCCTGATCACCCTGGGAATCTGCCGGGATAAACAGGAAATAGAGCGGCAGGTGGAGGCGATGATAAATCAGGTAGGGCTGGAAGAGGGGACGGCTGACAAATATCCCGGGGAACTGAGCGGTGGACAGTGCCAGCGGGTGGCAATAGCGCGGGCGCTGGTGGTAAACCCCAAGATCATAATCTGTGACGAGCCGGTATCAGCTCTCGATGTATCGGTACAGGCCCAAATCTTGAACCTGCTGAAGGATCTGCAGAGGCAGCACAAAAATGCCTATATCTTTATTTCACATGATATAGGGGTGGTCAATTACATGGCTGATCGCATCGTGGTTATGAACAGGGGCAGTATTGTTGAGACTGGTACTGCCGAACAGGTGTTCAAACATCCGGTTGATCCCTATACGCAGAAATTGGTGGCCAGTTCTTTCGCCAGCCTGTGAAGAGGGAAACAAACAAGCGCTAAAAGTGGTCTCAAATGGGATCAGACCGGGACGGGCGGGTCAGATAGGAGTTTTTTTGGCAACATATGGTCAAATAAGGTTCTGGCGGGGTTGCATATATATTGTATACCTGCGCCAGGCTTTTTGTTTCGCCGTTTTATTGTGCTAGAATATGAAAATAGCAGGTAAAATGCCATAACCTGCATTTCTTTTGGGCAGGAGGCAAAATGATGGATTTTGTAAAAATGCACGGGCTTGGCAACGACTTCGTCATAACTCGAGTCGATTCCTGGGATGGAGCAGACGCACTGCAACCGTGGGCTGAGAGGGTTTGTGACCGCAGGTTCGGGATTGGTGCGGATGGACTTGTCTGTATCGGCAAGGATCAGGAGGCTGATCTGTTCATGCGGATCTTCAATCCTGACGGATCGGAGCCGGAGATGTGCGGCAATGCGATCCGCTGTGTCGGGAAATATGCCTTTGAACAGGGCTGGGTCGGAAAAACGGACATATCAGTGCGAACTCTGGCAGGAATGAGATATCCGCAGGTCAAGTTGGTCCAGGGGATAGTGACCTCGGTGACTGTCGATATGGGGGAACCTGTCCTGCAGCGGGCCAGGATACCTATGGCGGGGGATGGTGGCACAGTGGGAGTGCGCACCGTTGCCAGCTGCGGAGATGTTGAGTTCACTGCCGTATCCATGGGAAATCCGCATTGTGTGATATTTGTCCCGGACCTTGCTTCTGTAATGGTGGAAGAATGGGGACCAGCCATGGAAACCCATGAATTGTTCCCTGCTAAGACCAATGTGGAATTTGTCCAAGTCAACACCCCTGATGACCTCACCATGAGGGTGTGGGAAAGAGGGGCCGGGGTGACTCTGGCCTGCGGGACCGGTGCCTGCGCGACTCTGGTAGCTGCAGTGCAAAACGATCTCGCCGACCGGCGCGCTGTGGTGCACCTGCTGGGAGGAGATCTAATGATCGAATGGAAGGCCTCGGACAATCACGTTTATATGACCGGCCCGGCTGTTCATGTTTTCAGCGGGCAGATCGAATTAGGCTGATAGTGACTATACTAAACATAATTGGAGGTAAATAAATTGAGAGAAAACCTAGCTATGCAGAGTTTGCCCCCCTACCTGTTCGCCCGCATCGAGCAGAAAGTAGCTGAAGCCAAAGCCCAGGGGATCGATATTATCAGTCTGGGCATAGGCGATCCTGACCTGCCGACCCCCAAACACATAATAGACAGGATGGCTCAAAGCATATATGATGCCGCCAATCACCAGTATCCCAGTTCGGTTGGTCTGCTGGAATACCGCCAGGCTGTGGCCGAGTGGTATATGCGCCGCTTTGGAGTTGAACTGGATCCGAAAACAGAGGTGGTCTCATTATTGGGGTCCAAAGAAGGTATCGCCCATATTTCTTTCGCCTACCTGGATCCCGGCGACATAAACCTGGTGCCTGATCCAGGTTATCCAGTTTACAGCATCGGCACCCTGCTGGCCGGCGGGAAATCGCACATCATGCCTTTGAAAGCCGAGAACCGTTATCTGCCGGTGCTGGAAGACATACCCGCAGCGATTGCCCGGCAGGCAAAAATTATGTTCATCAATTACCCCAACAATCCCATCGGGTCGGTGGCTGACCTGGATTTCTACTCCCGGGTGGTGGAATTCGCCCGCAACTATGATATCCTGGTATGCCATGATGCCGCCTATTCCGAAATGTCCTACGACGGGATCAAACCGCCCAGTTTTCTGCAAGTGCCGGGGGCCAAAGATGTAGGCATAGAATTCCATTCTCTCTCCAAGACATATAACATGACCGGTTGGAGAATTGGCTGGGCATGCGGCAACCAGGAGGCTATCGAGGTCCTGGGTCGCATCAAATCCAATATTGATTCCGGAGTGTTCCAGGCGATTCAGTATGCAGCCATTGAGGCTTTGCGGGGACCCCAGGAATGTGTTGCTGAAGCCAATGCCATTTATAGTGAGCGTCGTGCCGTAGCGGTGGCAGGACTGGAGAGGATGGGCTGGAAGGTGACCCCGCCCCAGGCGAGCTTTTATTTCTGGGCTCCGGTGCCGAAAGGATATACATCCGCATCTTTTGCCGAATTGGTACTTGAAAAAACCGGGGTGATCATAACCCCCGGCAACGGATACGGAGAGTACGGAGAGGGATTTTTCAGGATTGCCCTTACGGTGAGCAAGGAGAGGCTTGAGGAGGCCTTCGACCGGATGTATGCTGCTTTAGGAAAGGTGGAATTTTAGATGGTCAAGAGCATGACCGGTTTTGGGCGCAGTCAGGTAAATGCCCAGGGCTATGAAGTAACCTGCGAGTTGAAGAGTGTTAACCACCGCTTTTTTGATCTTCATGCCCGTATTTCACGCCGCTATGGATATTTAGAGGATCGTATCAAGGAAGAACTCAAGAAAAATCTTAATCGAGGCAGACTTGAAATCAGCATCAATATTGAGAAAACACAAGAAAAAGCTAGAAATATCACGGTTGACAAAGGTCTGGCGATGGCTTATTATGAATCTCTGAAGGATTTGGCTGGAAATCTCGATATTTCTCCGGATTTCAAGCTTATGGACATTTTCCGGCTCCCGGACGTTTTCAACCTGGCTGATGCAGAAGAGGACCCTGAGGTCATTTGGGAAGTCGTGAAAGAAGCCGTGGAAGAGGCCTTGGGATCTCTGATGGAGATGCGCCGTAAAGAAGGGGATAATCTCAGCCGGGACATCCTGGCCAGGAATGGATATATCCTCTCTGCCGTCAATCTCCTGGAGAAAAGGTCCCCGCAAGTAGCCATGGAATACCAGGAGAAGCTGCGCAGCCGCATAGCTGATATGCTAGGGAATGTAAACATTGACGAAAACAGATTGCTGCAGGAAGCGGCTATATTCGCCGACAAAGCCAGTATCACCGAAGAAATAGTCAGGCTGAAGAGCCATGTCAAACACCTGGAAGAACTGATGCAGTCTCCGGATGCGGTGGGAAGGAAATGCGATTTCCTGGTGCAGGAGATGTTCAGGGAGATCAATACCATTGCCTCAAAGGCCAACGATATCGAGATGAGCCAGGTGGTGGTGGAAGTAAAGGCTGAGCTGGAAAAAGTCCGCGAACAACTGCAGAACATTGAATAGAAGAGGAGGTGGCCTGGATAATTCCGGGAATGAATGGATATTAAATTGGTAAATATCGGATTTGGCAACATAGTTGCCGCACATCGCATAGTAGCCATAGTAAGTCCGGAGTCAGCGCCCATAAAGAGGATCATTCAGGAAGCCAGGGATAAAGGGGTCTTAGTCGATGCAACTTATGGCCGGCGTACCAGGGCTGTCATTGTGGTAGACAGCGGTCATGTCATTTTATCGGCGGTCCAGCCGGAGACAGTAGCCAACCGGCTGGGGTCCAAAGAGTCAGTCAACGAAGATGTTTGATTTGATGAAAGTGTGATGGATAGATGGTCAGAAAAGGCATTCTGTTCGTTGTTTCTGGTTCGTCAGGGGTCGGCAAGGGCACTATCAATAAGGCAGTACTGGAAAAAGTTACTGACATAAGGATGTCCGTTTCCGCTACGACCCGCTCCAAGCGGGAGGGGGAAGTTGAGGGCAGGGACTATTTTTTTATCAGCCCCGACGAGTTCGCAGAGAGGGTCAAGAAAGATGATTTTCTCGAGTATGCCCGGGTCTATTCGCATATGTATGGCACCCCCAGGCAGTTTGTCGAGGAAAATATGCAAAAAGGCTATGATCTTTTGCTGGAGATAGATATTCAGGGGGCGATGAAGGTTAAAGAACAGATGCCCCAGGGTGTCTTCATTTTCATCCAGCCCCCCAGCCGGGATGTCCTGGCCCAGAGGATACATGGCCGGGGCAAAGATTCCATGGACAGCATCCGGGCCCGTCTGGCAGCATACGAGCAGGAGATGGCCATGAGGAAACACTATGATTATGTAGTAGTCAATGATGATCTGGAAGAAGCAGTATATAAGGTCCAGGCTATCATTGTTGCTGAACGCTGCAGGGTCAGAATTTAATGTAAGGAGTGGTAAATTTGATTCCACCTTCAACCCGGGACCTCATCAATATCGGACAGAGCAAGTATGCAGTAGTTGTTGCCGCAGCCCAGCGGGCGCGCACCCTATCCGACAAGAGAAAAAGCGATGAAAATTATCGTCTGTCCAGCATGGTGACTGAAGCCCTGGATGACATTATCGATTCTAAAGTTACTATCGTTACCAGGTCTATGGACCAGGACCAAAGGGTGAAATGACATGGCCAAGACAGTTGGTATTGGCATCACCGGCGGAATCGCAGCTTACAAGATAGCGGATCTGGTCAGCCGGCTCAAGAAAGATGGTCATGAAGTCACAGTGCTGATGACCGCAGCAGCCACAAATTTCATAACCCCCCTGACTATGAAAACCTTGTCAGGTCGGGAGGTTTTGACCGATCTTTGGAACGAGTCCCAGGATTTCAATGTTCAGCACATCGATGTAGCTGAACAATTAGATCTGCTGGTGATCGCTCCAGCTACGGCCAATTTCATTGCCAAAATGGCACATGGGCTTGGTGACGATCTGCTTTCGACTGTAGTGCTGGCTAATACGGCTCCGGTTCTGGTGGTCCCTTCGATGAACACGAATATGTTTGAAAATCGGATTGTCCAGAACAATATTTCTATACTCCAGGATTACGGATATCATTTCCTGGAACCAGGCAGCGGCCATCTGGCCTGCGGGACCGCCGGCAAGGGAAGATTGCCTGAGGTACAGGACATTTTGCACAGGATAGAAGAACTCCTCTGTCCCAAACAGGACCTGAAAAACAAGCGCATCATGATCAATGCCGGCTCTACTTGCGAAGATATCGATCCGGTCCGGTTCATAACTAATCGCAGTACCGGCAAGATGGGGTACGCCTTGGCCAGAGAAGCTTTGTCCCGCGGGGCAGAGGTGATTCTGGTGAGCGGC
>CAZYGL010000100.1:0-5929 GCA_964647335.1 uncultured Syntrophomonas sp.
GCTGTTTCTACCCTTGCATTGATCATCCTGTAGCCTATGCTGCGATCCTCTGCCCAGAAAGGCACCAGGCCCCACCTCATCATTTTCAGGCTGCGATTTCCATCTGAACCGGTTATAACCGGCATAGTGTCAGCAGGAGCCACATTGAAGCGCGGTTTAAACACCAGCTCCACTTTGGGGCAGCCAAAACGTTCAGCCAATTCATCCAGCTCCACCGCCAGGGTATAGCGCCCGCACATGGTGAACCTCCTCCAAATCAATTCCATTTGCAGCTCTTTATTTAATTATAACGAATAAACCCTCTGCCGGGTCTACATAAGAACCTTGACAGTGATGGATTCCGCAGCCGGAAAAGCTCAGGGCTCGTGGGTGACCTCCCTTGCTGACCGGAGGTTGGACGAGCTCGGGCTTTGCAAGTATACATTGGAACAAGGCCTATTTTTGATATAATAAGGACAATATGCCCTCATAATAGGAGCGAGCCTGGCAAAGGAGCATCAAGTTGACCCAATTTTATGCAGAAAGCGGCCACAATAGCAGGCCCCGCACTAAAATATATGTCATTGCGCTGATCATGGTCCTGGTGGTGCTTCCGGTTTCGGGAGTCCTGGGAGTATCCGGCTATGTGGGGTGGAACCTTACTCATCCTGTGCACCAGTTACTGGACACCGATCCCGGCCAAATGGGATTGCCGTACAAAGATGTGGTTTTTTCCAGCCGTGGTGATGGAGTGCAGCTCAAAGGATGGTTTGTTACTGCTCCCGCCAGCCATAAAACGTTAATCATGGCCCATGGATACCGAAAAAATCGTTTACAGGATGATGTGCCCGTTATGCCCATCGTTACAAATCTGCAGCAGCAGGGGTGGAACGTGCTGCTGTTCGATTTCCGCAACAGCGGTGAATCTGGCGGTGAACTGACCTCAGTGGGACAATATGAGGTACAGGACCTTTTGGGGGCAGTAGATTTCGTGAAATCACAGCCGGACCTGGGCCAGCAGATCGTACTGTACGGATTTTCAATGGGAGCGGCGACTTCTTTACTGGCTGGCGCCAGGGAGCCCGCGGTGGCTGCCGTAATAGCTGACTCCCCATTCGCTGATTTAAAAACCTATCTGCAAAAGAATCTCAGCGTTTGGACTGAATTGCCCTCGATCCCGTTTAACCAGGCATTTTTCCTGGTGGTGCCGAGCCTCACCGGGTTAAGGGCGGAGACCGTGAGCCCCATAGCTGAGATCCCAAAATTTGCGGGCCGGCCGGTGTTACTGATACATGGGCAAGCGGATATTGATATACCTATAAACAATAGTGAGATGCTGCAGGCAGCTTATCCCCAAGCCCAATTGCTGAGGATACCCGGAGCCACCCATGTAAAAAATTACGCCACCGACCCAGAACTTTACGGGACAGTAGTATCTGCGTTTTTAGGCAGTCTATGATAAGCGGAGCTGAAGATTATGGTGAGCCGTTTCCCGATTTTGGAGGAATTCAGGCAGAATGGCAATCCAGTGAACGCAGTGCCGATGGCCAAGTACATGCGCTCCCAATTTGCGTTCCTGGGTATTCCCCGGACCAAGAGAGACCAGTTGCAGAAGGGATTCCTGCAGGCGGCCAGGCGGAAAGGAATTATCGATTGGGATTTCGTCAGGCAGTGCTGGGACTTGCCGGAGCGGGAATACCAGTACCTGGGCTTAGACTACCTGGCGTTACTGTGCCAGCAATTGCAGCCGTCGGATATGCAAAGATTGGAAATTTTGATTGTCAGCAAGTCTTGGTGGGACACCGTAGATTTGATCGCCGCCAGACTGGTAGGAGGTTTATATGCCAGGCATCCGCACGAACTGTGTAATACAATCTTACAGTGGTCTGAAGGAGATAATCTATGGCTGCGCCGCAGCGCGATCATCTTTCAGCTCAAGTACAAACATAAAACCGATACCGATTTATTGGGCCGTATCATTACTCGAAACTGCAGCTCGCAAGAGTTTTTTATCGACAAAGCTATTGGCTGGGCGCTGCGGGAATATTCGAAAACGGATCCCGCCTGGGTGCGGGATTTCATGGCCAGCCACGACCTGTCTCGGTTGAGCCGAAGGGAAGGCAGTAAATATCTGAACAGAAGCATTTAAGCCCGAAAATGGGCTATAATTAAGGATAATGACGAGAATATAAGCGAGGAAGATGTGAAATGAAGCAGTTCAAGAAGGTTTTAATAGCCAATCGCGGGGAAATAGCCATCAGGATAATCCGTGCCTGCCATGAACTGGGGATAAGGACGGTTTCGGTCTATTCCAAGGAAGATAAGCTGGCCCTTTTCAGGTCCAAATCCGATGAATCTTATCTGATCGGCAACAACAAAGGGCCGGTAGAAGCATACCTCAGTATCGAAGAGATTATCAGCCTGGGGATCAAGAAGGGTGTGGATGCCATCCATCCTGGCTACGGATTCCTGGCCGAGAATCCGGAATTTGCACAAAAATGCATTGAATCGGGCATCGAATTCATTGGACCGACCCCGGAAATGATGGACAAGCTGGGCGACAAAATAAAATCCAAACTGATTGCTCAAAGTGTAGGTGTACCGGTCATACCTGGGGTCGAAAGGGCCATCAACTACGACCGGGAAGCTATCGAATTCGCTCGGCAGTGCGGTTACCCCATCATGCTCAAGGCATCAGCCGGCGGCGGGGGCCGGGGAATGAGGATCGTGCGCAGTGAAGACGATCTCTTGCGGGAATTCCACAGCGCCAAGAACGAAGCCAAAAAAGCCTTCGGGATTGATGACATATTCATAGAAAAATACCTGGAAGGCCCCAAGCACATTGAAGTACAGGTACTGGGAGACAACTACGGCAACCTGGTGCACCTGTTCGAACGGGACTGCTCCATCCAGAGGCGGCATCAAAAGGTGATAGAGTTCACCCCTGCCCTGGCCATTAATGACCAGCAAAGGCAGACCATTTGTGCGGATGCCATTAAGATAGCCAAGTCTGTCCGCTATAGAAATGCCGGCACGGTTGAGTTCCTGGTGGACAAGCAAGGGAATCATTACTTTATCGAGATGAATCCCCGCATCCAGGTCGAACATACCGTATCCGAAATGGTCACCGGCATCGATATTGTTCAGAGCCAGATTTTGATTGCTCAGGGTTATCGGCTGCATTCGCCGCAGCTGAATATTCCCCGGCAGAATTCGATCAAGCCCAGGGGATTTGCCATACAATGCCGGGTCACTACCGAAGATCCAAGCAACAGCTTTGCCCCGGATACCGGAAAGATCGATACCTACAGGACCGGGGGAGGTTTCGGAATCAGGCTGGACGGGGGCAACGGTTACACAGGGTCCGTGATCACCCCGTATTACGACAGCCTGCTGGTTAAGGTCACATCCTGGTCGCGGTCTTTTGAAGACGCCATAAGCAAATCAAAACGGGCGATCCGCGAAACAGTCATCGGGGGAGTCAAGACCAATGAAATGTTCCTGCTCAAGGTCTTGTCGCATCCCACCTTCATCAAAGGTGACTGCGATACCGGATTCATTGACAACACCCCGGAACTTTTCGACATTAGTCCCCGGGAGGATTATGAAGCCAATATCCTAAAATTCATCGGTGAGAAAGTGGTCAATGAGAGCAAAGGGATCAAACCTGATTATGATGTACCCCATGTTCCATTGCTGCATCCCGGCCGTAAACTGACCGGAACCAAGCTCATCCTTGACCAGAAGGGGCCGCAGGGGGTAGTGGATTGGATCAAGGCCCAGAAAAAACTGCTCCTGACCGACACTACCATGCGGGATGCCCATCAGTCATTGATGGCCACCAGGGTGCGTTCAGTGGATATGCTGAGGATAGCTGAAGCCACGGCTGAGTATGGACGGGACCTGTTTTCCCTGGAGATGTGGGGTGGGGCGACATTCGACGTAGCTTATCGCTTCCTGAAGGAGAGTCCTTGGGAGCGCTTGACAGAACTTCGGGCGAAGATACCAAATATAATGTTCCAGATGCTGCTCCGTGGTTCCAATGCGGTGGGGTACACCAACTATCCCGATAATGTGGTGCGCTCGTTCATAAGGGAAGCAGCTGCGGCAGGCATCGATGTCTTCAGGATATTCGACTCCCTGAACTGGATCAAGGGCATGGAAGTAGCCATCGACGAGACTCTGAAAAGCGGCAAGATCGCCGAAGCTTGTGTATGTTACACCGGCGATATACTGGACAAGAAGCGGGACAAGTACTCACTGGAATATTATGTGCGTACCGCTAAGGAACTTGAAAAAATGGGGGTCCATATACTGGCTATCAAGGATATGGCAGGGCTCCTGAAGCCCTATGCTGCTGATAAGCTCATCCGGGCTCTCAAGAACGAGTTATCGATCCCCGTCCACCTCCACACCCACGACACCAGCGGCAACGGGGTAGCAACCATCCTTATGGCTGCCGAGGCAGGGGTCGATATAGCCGATACAGCTTTCAACAGCATGTCCGGGTTGACCAGTCAACCTGCTCTGAATTCTGTGGTAGCAGCCCTGGAGAATACCAGCCGGGCTACCGGGATAAACCAGGATGAAATACAGGAGATCGCTGATTATTGGAGTGATATAAGGCCGATCTATTCGCAGTTCGAGTCCGGTTTGAAATCAGGCACTGCCGAGGTATACAAATACGAGATCCCAGGCGGACAATACTCCAATCTGAAACCCCAGGTAGAGAGTTTTGGCCTGGGCCATAAGTTCAAAGAAGTCAAAGAGATGTATAAGACCGTCAACGAGATGCTTGGTGACATCGTCAAGGTGACCCCTTCATCCAAACTAGTGGGGGACCTGGCCATATTCATGGTCAAAAATGACCTGACGCCGCAAAATATTCTGGAAAAAGGCAAGACTTTGGCGTTCCCCGATTCATCGGTATCCTATTTCGAAGGCATGATGGGCCAGCCGGTCGGAGGTTTTCCGGAAGGACTGCAAAATATCATCCTCAAGGACAAGACTCCAATCACCGCCCGTCCCGGGGAACTGCTGGAACCGGCTGATTTCGGGGCCATAGAGACAGTGCTGCAGGAGCGTTTTAGAATCAAGCCGGACATGCGGGATGTGCTGAGTTATGCTCTTTATCCCAAGGTATTCGAGGAGTACCTGGAGTCGCGCAAAACTTACGGCGATCTTAGCCGCATGAACAGCCCGGTCTTCTTCGACGGTATAACCGAAGGTGAGATCTGCGAAGTAGAAGTGGGTGAAGGCAAAACCATGATCATAAAACTGGTGCGTATCGGCAAGGTCGACAAAGAGGGCATTCGACTGGTAGACTTCGAGGTCAACGGCAATCCTCGAGAGATAGCTATTCTCGATAGGGGATATAAAAAGGGAGAGGTAGCTTCCGCTACGCTTTTCGCCGATCCCCATAATGAAAAAGAAATAGGAGCCAGCATCCCGGGCACCATAACCAAGATCCTGGTCAAGGACGGGGAAACGGTTAAGGCCGGACAAAGCCTGGTGGTGATCGAAGCCATGAAGATGGAGACCCAGATAATGTCACCAGTCGCAGGCAAGGTAATAAATATGTGTGTCAAAGAAAATCAGCAGGTCAAAAACGGGGAACTGCTTTTGAAACTGGAGTAAAACATCAGTCAAAAAGGCTGGCGCACCAAAGGTTGCGCCAGCCTTTTAATTTCTCCGTGTAACAAGGGGATTAGTCTCCTATTTCCACTCTACCGGTATCACCACTACATCTTGATCGCTCCCGTCTTTAGGGCTGGCCCAGAATACTTCCAACTGTCCCTTGCCTGCAGAAGGGGGGGCAAAAACCAGTTCGCCCTGGAAATCACCCCGGCCAGGGGCTCCTTCTGTGGCAGTAGTGAATCCAGTTGCCAGGATTTTTCCAGTGGCATCCTTCAGTCGGTAGCTGACTGTGGCTTCAAAGACTCGCGCGCTT
>CAZYGL010000101.1:0-4541 GCA_964647335.1 uncultured Syntrophomonas sp.
AGTGTATCGGGTGTCCGCCAGATGCTCATCCGGATGATTGGTTCTGCGCCTGGAGGTTTACCCTGACCGAAGAACCATAAGCCCGTCTATTGATTTACCTACCTCCTCAGATTCTTTATAAAACCTTCCGACAGACTTAAAGACCGTCTGTTGGGAGGTTCTTTTTTTGGCTGAAAGTAGAACCTATGTTGATGTATTATAGAAGGGGAGTTGAGCCAATGTGGTTAATGCCAGGGTTCCCTGAAGGAGGTGGTAAGATTTTGGACAGACCGATAATTATCAATAGTTTTAATCTGTGCCCCATTACCGAAGCAACCACACTGGGCACAGAATGCCTGGAGTGCGAATGGATTCAGGCTGTTGGAGATGATTTTTTTTGCATATGTGAGGACAATAAGAATCAGGATGAGCTTTCCATTAAGGAAGTCATAGTAGAGCTTTTGAACTTATTAAACGATGGCATACATACAGTTGGTCGGGATGAACTTATACGCAAAATTAGCGACATGTAACAACCACTGCGCCCATTTGAATTCGTGGACCCGATCGAAATTGATCAAAATTATGGTTGCCGAATCGAGAGCATGAGGAAATATTGGACCCGCTAGGTCATCCAGGCGCTGACTTCGCGGGTTTTGAGCTGTTAGCTGATATGAGATGATCTGTAATAGCGGAGTATATTAAATATTGATTATGATTAGAGTGCTATCTTCAGCCTATACATTCTCAATCCTCCTTAATTGGGGCTATTTCGAGCTGGTAATTTCGTAAAATGTTGGATTTGCGGCATTTGCCGTCGACCTGGCAAGTGATTTGCGTTTCGGGAAAAGGCGCAAACATTTTGAATTTGCAGCCTTGACCAAAGCATTTGCTAAAGGGAAAGCGTTCTGACCGTAGAATATAAAGAAATGACCCATAATAACCACCGGGAGGAATGAGTGATGTCGGTTTTTGAAGAATTCCTATACATAGATTATGAAAATGTCCAGGATGTAAATGTAGATGTGATAAAGAAAAGCATGAAAGTAATGATTATTGTAGGGGAAGACCAGAGCAAAGTACCTATCGATCTCGTGCAAAAAACCCAGCCATTTGGAAATTCGGTCGAATGGATACGGGTCAAGGGCCGGGGCCGCAATGCCCTGGACTTTTTCATAAGCTTCTATCTTGGAAAAGATGTGGCTGCGGAACCAAAAAAATATTTCATTATCTATTCCAAGGACACGGGTTATGATCCATTGATCGGGCACTTGAACAGCAGTGGAATCAAGGCCAGGAGGATTGTGAGTTTCCAGGAGTTATCCAGTAAAAAAGCCATCGCCATAGATGAGGCTGGAATCCGGAAGGTCAAAGAAAACCTGAAAAAGGTGACGCCCATCAAGCGTCCTAAAAAGAGAAGCAGCCTGCAGGCCCACATCACTGATTTGCTCAGCGGGATGTCGAAGAAAGACATCGAAAATGTCATTGAGGACCTGTTTATTGAGAAAATTGTCTATGAAGAAAATGGGATAATTAAGTATGCCCTTGAATGAGCAGAGTGATTAATAGACCAAAGAGGCTGTGGAGATGGGTATACATGAAGAAAAGGTAAAGAGGATCTCAGCTCAACTGAAAGCACGACAAAGTACGGCACCCCTGGCACTCAAGAAAAAAGCGGTTTCCCACGAGGTCCCGAAACCAGAGGATAAGAAGTATTCGGATGAGAAGCTTGACATCAGCGACCTCGATGAAATAATCCAGATCGATGCAGAAAGTCGTATCTGCACTGCAGAACCGGGGGTGACCTTCGCCAGGATTGTGGATGCCGCAATTAAGCTGGGGCTTGCTCCTGCGGTGGTGCCTGAGCTCAAGACAATAACCATCGGCGGTGCTGTGGCAGGATGTTCGGTTGAGTCCACCTCTTTCAGATTGGGGGGATTCCATGACAGCTGCCTGGCATATGAGGTTGTGACCGCCAAGGGCGACATCCTCCACTGCACTCCTGACAATGAGAATAAGCTGGTGTTCCAGATGGTTCACGGGACGTTCGGCACCCTGGGGATAATCACGCTGCTCAAATTCAGGCTGATACCCGCCAAGCCCTTCGTTAAAGTGGTCTATGAGAAGTACACCAGCCTTGACCAATATCTTAGTGCGATTTGGACTCACTACGTCGAACAAGACTTGGATTTTATGGACGGCATCATCCACTCACCGGGAGCTTATGTGCTGAGCGCGGGCTATTATGTGGACCAGGCTCCTTACACCCACAGTTATGACTGGATGAGGATATATTATCAGAGCACTGCCACGCGAGAAGAGGATTACCTGGAAACGCCGGACTACTTTTTCAGGTACAACAAGGGCGTGACCAATGTGCACCCGCAATCATTCATCGGTCGGCTGCTGTTTGGAAGATTTATCAATTCCAACACTACACTGAAGATGGCTAATCTCTTCAGGAAAATCATTCCGTCGTTCGTTATCCCCATAACCGTTGACACGTTCATACCGTTTTCAAAAATGGCAGATTTCATGGCATGGTATGAGGCGGATATCAGGCATTTCCCGCTGTGGTGCGTCCCTTACAGGATAGTGCACAAATATGAATGGGTGTCGGAGGAATTCTTAAGCAAGGTCAAGGACGAGCTGTTCCTTGATATAGCCATTTATGGCATGCGCAGCGAACATGCAGAGTACTATTACAAGATCATAGAGGAAAAGTTGTTCGAGTTAGGTGCGATCAAGACGCTGATATCGACCAACCTCTATACAGAAGAAGAGTTCTGGCAGATCTGGAATAAAAAGAACTATGATGCGATCAAGGCCATTACCGATCCTGATAACATATTCAGGGGGCTTTACGAAAAGACCTGCAGGTCCTCGAGGGGACTAGGCAGGTGATGCATATGGTTGGCTTTTATCGACTCTCTGCTCTTTAGTGAATTGCCTTCATTGCCCCTTGATCAGCTTTGGCAACCTAGCTGATTTTATTCAGCGGCCCATCTGATTACTAAATCCCATTGCGCCTCACTGACCGGCATTACAGAAAGCCGCGGCAGTCTAACCAGATCCCACTCTGCAAACATCCCGCTTTCTTTGATTTTGGCAAGGGTGACACCCTTAGGAAGCTTCTGCTTGGGCACTATTGTAAAGACTAATTCTTTATTAAGGGGATCGGCGTATGGAAGGCTGGTTATCTCGCCTATTCCCACAATACGTCGTTCTTTGCCAGTGTGGTAGATAAAGGCCAAATCCCCGGGCTGCATTCTGCGGATATTTTTTATCGCTGCAGGGGCCTTCACCCCATCCCATACGGCTTCTTTGTCCCGGGATAAATCCTCCCAGGAAAACTCATCCGGTTCCGTTTTCAGTAACCAAAAAGCCATCCCAAACACCTCCCTGGGTTCGAGCCCTAAAACGGGCATCAAAATTCTTTATGGAAATCCTGGATATACTTTAGCTGATTAGATCATAGAAGCCCTTGCTGATCAGGCAAGCAAGGGCTTAGTATTTATGGGCAGGAATTGCTAGCGCAGCAGGTCGGATGCAGCTATCAGCCGCTGGATTTCGTTAACGCCTTCATATATCTCGGTCAGTTTGGCATCGCGGAAGATGCGTTCGATGGGAAATTCATTCACATAGCTGTATGCGCCCAGTACCTGCATGGCATTGCTGGCAACCCTGTGTACGGCCTGGGAAGTGAACAGCCTTGTCCTGGCGGCATCAGAGGCTAACTCATGCCCCTCTGAGGCCCTGGAAGCGGTGTAATACAGTATTTGTCTTGATGCCATAACGTCTGCTGCCATTTCGCCAATCAGCGACTGGATTGTGGGGAAATTGGCGATGGGCTTGCCGCGTTGCACTCTTTCTTTGGCATACTTGACCGCTATCTCTAAGGCCGCCTGGGCCATGCCCACCGCCTGAGCGCAGACAGCCAGTTTGCCAATCTGGGTAGAACCTAGCAAAACCTGGAACCCCTTGCCTCTCATGGCTTCGCCGCCAGTGGTGTTTTCGTAGGGGACTCTGACATTGTCGAACACAACATCAGCCACTTCCAGCCCGTGCATTCCCATTTTTTCGTAAATCCTCGGGGTGGAATATCCCTCTATACCTTTGCGTAGAATAATATTGGTGCACTTGCCGCCCATTTCAACATCTTTGCAGAATACCGCCATGAATCCAGGCAAGGTCGCGTTGGTGATAAATACTTTTTCTCCGTTGATGACCCATTCATCACCATCGCGTACACAGGTTGTACGCAGCGCATTCGGATCGGATCCGGTGGCTGCCTCGGTAAAGGCAAAACTCCCGATCCCGTCACCGTTAAGATGTTCGGGCAGGAACCGCATCTTCTGTTCTTCTGTGGCGAATTTTAAAATATTGGCTCCGGACATGCCGTTGACAGAAATGCAACAGGCAGTCGAACAGTATACCCGGGACATTTCTTCCTGCATGATAACGTATTCAACATATGTATTCCCAGTACCGCCATATTCCTCAGGGTATTGAAGACCACACCAGCCTAGTGCCTTGATTTTCTGGACAAGTTCCCAGGGGGT
>CAZYGL010000101.1:4641-5927 GCA_964647335.1 uncultured Syntrophomonas sp.
ATCAATTTGGCTGTGGATTTAGACAGAGGTTGCATGATAAACTGAAAGTTAGATATCGGTATTTGGCTGGTCGCTGTCGTCTTCTTATCATGGCAAGTATTGGTATGATTTCGAGATGAAAGAGGTGTATTTATGAATTTCATGCTTACCGAAGAACAGGAACTGATCAAGTCGAACATCCGGGAATTCGTTTTAAAGTACCTCGAGCCTGTAGCCGCAGAAATCGATGCCAACAGCCGCCAACCAGTCGAAATATTTGAAAAGCTCTCAGAACTGGGGATGATGGGCATTTCTTATCCGACTGAATATGGCGGCGGTGGAACGGATTTTATCACTACCATGATCGTCACGGAAGAATTAGCCCGCTCCTGCCCCAGCACCGGATTTCTCCATGGATACAGCTTCGGTCTCATCGGCCATCCCATCCTTGCATTCGGCAATGAAGAACAAAAGAAAAAATGGATGCCTGGCCTGGCTGCCGGCAAAGTAATAGGTGCCTTCACCCTGACTGAACCAGGGGCGGGTACTGATGTGGCTTCAGCAACCACCACCGCGGTCAAGAGCGGAGACACATATATACTGAACGGGACCAAGACTTTTATCACTAATGCTATCATAGCCGACGTTTTCGTGGCTTTTGCCTACACTGATCGCTCAGCGGGAGCCAAAGGAATGAGTTGCTTTTTAATCCCCAAAGGTACACCCGGCCTCATCCTTGGCCAGCATTTCACCAAGATGGGGATAAGGGGCTCCCAGACTTCAGAGGTCGTGTTCAAGGATTGTGTGGTTCCGGCTGACTGCTTGATGGGCAAAGAGGGAGATGGATTCAAGATCGCCATGAGCGCCCTTGATGCTGGCCGCATCGGCATGGCCGCCATGTCGACCGGTATTGCCCAGGGGTGCCTGGACGAATCGATCAGGTATTCAAAAGAGCGGGTCCAATTCAATAAGCCTATCGCCAAACAGCAGGCCATCCAGTGGTTTATTGCCGACATGTCAACCGAGATCGACTGTGCCCGCTACCTGTATATGAACGCCGCTTTTGTTAAAGACCAGGGCAAATCCTTCAGCCTGGCCGCCTCGAAAGCCAAATTGTATTGTTCGGAATGCGCGGCCCGCCATACCTCCAAAGCCGTACAGATACAGGGCGGTTATGGTTACATGAAGGGGGCCAAGGTCGAGCGCCTTTACCGTGATGCCAAAATCACTGAAATCGGTGAGGGAACTTCTGAAGCCCAACGCATGATTATTGCAGGGGCAGCGCTGCGCTAGCAGTAGCCGGCACA
>CAZYGL010000102.1:0-4146 GCA_964647335.1 uncultured Syntrophomonas sp.
CATGCCGGCCCTGGTGCTGGGCGCCTGGGCCGCTTCTTGGCTGGGTGCGGGTGTTCCTGGAGCGGCAACTTTGGGTCCCGTTAAGCCAGGGCTGGGTGCTGGTGCACCTGGAGTGGCGACTTCGCCCCCCGTAAGGCTTGGGCTGGGCGCCTGAGCCGCGTCTTGGCTGGGCGCGGCTTGACAACCGGTTAAAATGATCAGCAGACAAATCATCCCAATCAGCCGCACCCATTGCCTCCATCCTTTTGTACGCTGCATCCAACTCACCCCGATCCTGCCATAGTACCTCTGTTTCATTATAGTACATCGACCAACAATTCTCTTTCACCCTAACTCCCCAATTGGCCATCCCCCCATTAATTGTTGTAATATATGGGGTGTAAGGAATTAATAGATGTACGGATTAAGGGAGACCGATGAGGGACCTCGAAATCTAGATAATGGGTATGAGGAATATAAGCTGTTTTGGTTTCTACTGGAAAGGTGGTTTGATCTTGCGTTACCGAAAGATTGGATATGTATTTTATCCATTTTTGCTAACCCTAATCATCTCTGCAGCTGGAATGATTGCACCTTATTTGGACGAGGCCACAGCGGCCAGCGCAGTGGTAAGCGTAAGTGTAGCCAATATCCGCTCTTCCCCTACAGTCAACAGCACCAACATTGTGGGGACAGTTTATCAAAATACCCCGGTGCAGATATCATTCCAAAACGGCCAATGGTACCAGGTTACAATGGGCAAAGTCAGCGGTTGGATGAACCAGTCGGTTTTGAACATTGTATCAGCACCTGCGGTTCAAACCGGTAACCAGACTGCCACTGCTTCTTTGGCTGCCGTTGCCCCGGTGATAATACTGGACGGGCAAGAGCTGCACTTCGATGTGCCTCCCCTGGTCCAAGATGGCCGCATCCTAGTACCGCTAGCGGCTATTTTCCAAGCCATGGGCGCCACTCTATCCTGGGATGCAGCGTCTGCCACTGTGACGGCTACCCGGGAGGGCACCACTGTAGTCGTGCCCATAGGCTCTGCTTCCCCTACCGTCAATGGCAAAATATGGCCTTTGGATGCAGCGACTGCAAGTTTCAAGGACCGGACTTTTGCCCCGCTAAGATTCGTGGGCGAAGCGCTGGGAGGCATCGTTAGCTGGGATGCCGCCACTAACACCGTCAATTTGAGCAGCCCCATAAAAAAGGCAAACAACGTTATAGTAAAATCCCCAAGGGCTAACCTGCGCAAGGGACCAGGCTCCACTTATGCCATTGCAGCTATTGCCCGCGAAGGCGATCGCCTGCCGGTTTCAGCCTTCCTAAACGGCTGGTACCAGGTTAGCTATGGAGAAATCAAGGTCTGGATCGCAGATTGGGTGGTGGAAGCCGACCCGCAAGGCGTTGCGCCTGATGCAAAAAATCCCACCAGCACTGGCTCGACTTCCTTGAGCAGCAGCCAGGTTGCAGCTTCCTCAAACAGCGCCGCCAACAGTCAGGTCCCCATTCAGACCACCCCTAGTCAATATAGAGATGACCTTGATGCCTGGATCGCCAGGGCAATCAATCAAACCGGAGTAAGCGCCGACTGGGCCCCTGCCTTGAGATGGATCATTGACTTTGAATCGAGCGGCAATCCCGAGGCTCGAAATCCTAGATCCTCTACTTACGGATTAATGCAATTGAAGGACAGTGCCTGGGCCCAGTTTGGAATGGTCAAATCCTCCGATCCTGTAGAGCAGGTGATAGCGGGAATCAAATATATCCAACAGCGTTACGCCACCGCCCATGCTGCCCTGGCATTCTTGCAGACCAATGGTTGGTACTGATTAAGCTTAGTTTTATTAATATAAGGGGTATAAGAAATAACAGAAGGATTGGGACACGGCAATGAGTTTTTTAGGAAAAGTGGTAAAAAAGTCAGTAGGACTATGTGCCAATGGCCTGGATCATGTTATCACTCAAAGTGCCAGTGGAATTGAAAATAAATACGGAGAGAACGCCTTGGTCCAAACTGCATCAGAAATCGGCTCAAGCTCGGTAAGGGCCACTGAAATGACTGTGAAAAGACTGGCTGATATCGCAGATGGAGGTATTGAGGCCGGGGTCGGATATCTAACCAAGGATGAGGCCTCAGTTAAGAGCGGTTGGAAACAGTCCAAAAGTGCCGGCAAGGAATTGGTGACCGGGGTCGGCAAAGGCCTGGCATATACAGTAGCTGCAGGAGCCAAGACCACCACCAGCGCTGTACAGGCCGGGAAACACTATGTCCAGGGCGACAGAAACCAGGCCCGCCAGGAACTCGGGGAGACAAAAGGACATGCCAAAAGATTTGCCAAGGTCATGGTGGCGGGTCTGCTCACCTTTGGTCCTATTAACTACAGGGAAAAGGATAAATTGGATAAATAGCAGGGAGTATACACAGGAGAATTCAAATGAAGGCAGTGCGCTAGGTGCGGCTCACCTTAACGATGTCTTGGTAGGGATTGGACTTGCCCACAACATGATCCTTCAGCAAGAGGGCCCCAGCCATGGAATAACAGACCCCGTTGCCTTCATATCCTAGCACATAGAATCGATTGGGCTGGTCAGGATCAGGCCCTATCAGGGGAAGACCATCGGTGGATCCGCAGAATATGGCATTCCAGGCATAGGCAATTTCTATGTCCAGGTGAGGAAAAAGGGATTCAACCTGCCGGGCAAGTTCCTGGGCCCGGGCCTGGATTTTATCCTCATCTTGCTCCAACTGATCGGTATCTTCGTCCAAGCCCCCAGCAATGATCCGGTTATCTCCAGCCGCCCGCAAATAGAGATAGGGCGTCCTGGTTTCCCAGATCATCACCTGTTCCGGCCATAAGGATTGCTTTATGGGAGCGGAGCAAAACGCGTAGGTCCGCCGGACCACAGTTCTGTCGCGTATAACAGGATAGCCACGGGTATAGCCGGTGGCCAAGACCAAGTGCTCAAAGTCAATGGTATATCCCTCCCGGGTCAGCACCTGATGGCTCCGAATCCTGTCCAGATCCAGTTCGGTATGCTCGAAGTACCGAACTCCCTGCTCCCGGTTCTTGAGGATCAGAGCCTGCATAAACCGATAGGGATTCATTTGTGCATCCTGCCAGGTACGCAGGGCACAGGCTTTGGCGATTCCATAACGCCTGATTAAATCGTCCCGGTCCAGGAACTCCACCGGGAATTCGTATTTGGTGAGATATTCATATTCACGCAGCAACTTTTGCCGATCCTGATCGGTAGAGGCATAATAAATAGAGTCTTTCAAAACATAAGCGGTAGGGTCAGCCAGCTGGTCATTGAGAATGCTCAGTTGTTCCATGGCTTCCAGGCACATCCGGTAGAATAGTTGGGCCCTTTCCTCACCTATATCATCGACAAACTCACACAGCATCTTGTCACTGCGATACTGCAGCAGTCCGGTATTGGCAAGGGTGCTGCCCATACCCAGGCGTTTCTCGTCCACGACGGTCACATCCCAGCCCGCAGCGGCTAGAACATAAGCACACAGATTCCCGGCAATTCCGCCCCCGGCGATCAATATCCCAGTTTTTAGGGTTTCCCTGACTGGCGGAAACTCCAGCAGATACTCTACCGTCTTGTCCCAGTACAGGCTACCCTCGTAGAGACGCATATGCTATCCTTCTTTCCATAGTTCGATAAAGCTTGTCTCGCTCCTATGCCCAGGACAGTGCTGCAGCAGCAGACACCCTTTCCCTCCTAACCGGCAGGTTTTTCCTGGGTTTTGGTTTTTACCGGCAGCACCCCAGCCAGTTCACCGATCACATTGACCAGTTCGGATTCTGCGGGAACTACAATTTTAGCATTATCTTTCAGGGCGGTTTCAACCGCCACCAGCCGCCTTAAAAGCTGGGCATTGCCCTTAAAATACATGTCAGCAGCCTCATTGACCAGCCGGATAGCTTCTGCTTCACCTTCCGCTGCCAGTATCTTGGCCTGCTTGATACCCTCGGCCTTTTTGATTTCAGCTCGCTTCACGCCGTCAGCCGTAGTTTCAGCCGCAGTTGCGAAGTCGATAGCGGCGATCTTTTCATTCTCCGCCTTAACCACCTTGTTCATGGTTTCCTGCACATCCTTGGGCGGATCGATCTCTTTGAGCTCAGTCCTCATCACATCGATGCCCCAGTT
>CAZYGL010000102.1:4246-5914 GCA_964647335.1 uncultured Syntrophomonas sp.
CCATGATCTGTCCACCTGATCCGTCTGACAGCTATCATTATCCTTATTAATAAGCCCAGCACTCAACGCAAAGCAGCACGTCCAAACACTCCGGCCCCGCTACCGCTTTAGTTTAAACCAGGGCATGCAAACGAGTGGATCCTGACGAATTGGGATTCTCTGCCATTTTCGTGTAGCAAGATCCCGCGCGGCAGTTTTTCTTAAATAATCGAAAAACTTGCACTCCAAAACGATTTTTTCCTGCAAGGACAGATCATGATATGATCCCTTTTCGACTTTTTCGTACCACATCTCAAAATTCACTAAATACGCTCCCTTCAAAGGCAGCCAGGCTGTCATCGACATCGCTGTCCTTAGACCCTTGGCTTTGCGTCCCCGCCTTTCGGACGGGTTTGCCTTTGTCACAGAGGCATTTATCCTCAGAATTAGCCCTTCTTCAAAAATTCTCTCGAACGACGACAATTGAAAGCATAATTCGACCCATCTGGTCATTATTCCTTCTTTTTTTCTTGCAGAAATTTACATGCCGCTCAGCCTCGGTCCATTTTTCCGCAGCCAATCCTTCCCCGCCTTATAGTCAGGCAGTGTGGCTGCCACCAAATTCCAGAAATCCTGGGAATGATTAAGGTGAACCAGGTGGCAGAGCTCGTGTACCACGATATAGTCGACCACTTTAGGAGGAGCCATAATAGCTCTCCAGTTGAAATTCAGGTTGCCCTTGGAACTGCAGCTCCCCCACCTGGTCTTCTGATTTTTGATAGTCACCCTTTGCGGTGATACATCCAAACGGGGCCGGAAGAAATCTATGCGGGACTGGATATGTTCGCCGGCCATATATCGGTACCAGGCTTCTAAGGCCCCCCTGATCATCTTTGTATCCATATCAGGAGTCGCAACTATGAGCCGGCCGCAGTAGAGATCTGCGGTGGGCTTGGTCCGCTTATTATGGGTCTCGATATGCAGGGGGTAATCCAGCCCCAGATACGGAAAGAGTTCGCCCTGAATATATTCCCGACCGGTTGTGGCGGCTCTTAGGTTGTTAATCTCATCCAGTTTATTTTGAATCCAATCCGCTTTCCTGTTTACCCAGTCAATGATTTCTTTATTCGATATCCGGTTGGGGACTGCTACCCGCACAATCCCGGTTGGAGTGACTGTTATCGCCATCGTCTTTCTTTTGCTGCGAGTGACTTCAAATTCTATGTAGGTTTTATTCTTTTGGATAGCTAGCTGCATATGCTGCTCCTGTCTCAGCCTGTCGTTTAAATCGGAACTATATCAGCTCCTGCCGGCAGCCCCACAGGACTTACCGGACCTATCTCCGGGCCTGTTCGTATCTCAAGGCCACGTATTCGATAATAATCCCATAGACGATCCCGGCCATGAATCCCACACCGTCATCGAAACCGGTAGCGCTATAGAAGGCAAAGGACACCAAGAAACCGAGCAGGGCTCCCCGGCTCAGAGCCTGGACCACATCGGCAGTGGCCACCGCCAGACCGATTACCAGCCCCATCAGCAACCGATTGTACCAGAAGGCAAATAAATAAACCGCATCCCTTTCAAAACCTGACCTGATGGAGGCCCCTATTATGCATAATACGCCCAGAACAGCTCCCGCGGCAATGCAGACTTTCAATCTCTGAGTAAACACAGCTTCTACACCTC
>CAZYGL010000103.1:0-5910 GCA_964647335.1 uncultured Syntrophomonas sp.
CATATCAATACCCTTTATGCCAGTGAAACCAGCTTCGGGAAGCGGATCGCCCATGGTATATTGTCTATCGGTTTCATTTCCAATGTACTGGGGACGCAGTTGCCGGGGCCCGGGACCATCTATATCCGCCAGGTCTGTGATTTCCGCAAGCCCGTTTTCCTTGGGGATACAATCACCGCAACGGTTGAAGTTACCAAAAAGGATGAGGTCAAGAACAGGGTGTGGCTAAGGACCTATTGCACCAACCAGAATGGTGAGCTGGTGGTGGACGGGGAGGCGGTAATGATGCCGCCCAAGAAAGATAAAGGCTGATGAATTCGCTGCCTGTCTTTGGCAATCTGTTTCGGTTTTCGCGATTAAAAATAAATTCAAATGTCAGCTGAGTACTCCTTGACACCCGGTGTTTAGGCGTGTAAAATTATTAACTGTGCTATCCCAAACGGCTGTTAATACTTTAACAAACCGTACAAATTGAGGAGGATAACGAAAATGTTTGATACTAAAGAAAACCTTGAACAGAGTTTTAAACTGATGGAAAATGCCATGGGCAAAATGTGGGACATTTGGATGAAGAGCGTTAATGCTCTGACCACAACCCAGGAGCAGATCGAAAACATGACCAGGAAACAGCTCGACCAGAGCCAGGCGGCCCGGGTTGAGATGGTCAAGTTTGAAGAAGATTTAAATAAACAGATCCGCCAGAACCAGGACCAGTTCCAGAAAATGGTCGAAGCGGCGGTTGCCAAAACCTATGAAAATGTGAACAAGGTCAATCAGCAGGTGATGGCTGATCTCACTGGACAGGTCGATGAGCTGAACAAGCAAGCCCGCAAGAGCCAGGGACAGGTCCAAAAGATGATCGACGAGGCGGTAAAGACCGGCTTAGGCCAGACTGAAAAGGCCAGAAAAGATATTGTATCGGGCCTTTCCACCCAGGTAGATGAACTGAGAAAGCAGTTTCAAAGCAATCAAGCCCTGCTGCAAAAAATGGTCACTGAATCAGTGAAGAACAGTCTTGAGCAGGCTGAAAAGGCTAAACAGGACATGTTTGCCGGGCTCCCTGCTCAGGTTACTGAACTCACCAAGCAGCTGCAACAAAACCAGGACCAGATGCAGAAAATGATCAAAGATGCAGTTGCCAAGACTTATCAGCAGGCGGCCGATACCAACAAAAAGATGATCGAAGGCCTGTCGGCGCAGGTTGAAGACTTATCCAAAAAGATGCTGGATCTGACCAAGCAATACCAGGAATTGGCGGTCAAGCCTGCCGCAGCCCCAAAAACTGAGGCCGGCAAGAAAGAAGAACCGGTCAAGAAGCCAGAGAAGAAATAAGTGCTTATTCCGTTTGGTAGATAGCGCCAGATTTAAGCATCACGAAAGGCCCCGCAGCATTGCCGGGCCTTTTGCTATTTCCAGACACGCTGCCAGGCAACCAAAGTAACATAAACAGTTGGGCTGGGTCAGGACTTCGTCTAACGGACTGCAGCTATGCTTGCGATTGGTAGATGATATAATTTCTATATAGAGCTTCCAGATACCAACATCACTCAACCGCTCCAGTAAGGTATGGTGCGAGAGGGAGGGGAAAAAGATGGATAAACCGCGGATTTGCCAGAAGGCACCGGTTATGATCGCGGCGAAGCAGGGCGAGACCTATTTTTGGTGCGCCTGCGGGCGCAGCGCCAAGCAGCCTTTCTGCGACGGTTCTCACAAGGGAACATCCCTGCAGCCGGTGGAGTTTAAGGCCGATCGTGATGAAATCATGGCGCTGTGTGCATGCAAATACACTGGCGATCCGCCATTCTGTGACGGGGCCCACAAGGATTTGTAGACATCTGAGGTCGGGACGATTACTAATTTAAGGGGGCGGAAATGATGAGACACGAAATGTATGACGTGGCAATCCTGGGCTGTGGTCCAGCCGGACTATCAGCCGCCATTAATGCAACGATACGCAATAAGAAGGTGTTGGTGATCGGCTCTGAAGTATGCAGCCCGCCATTGCACAAAGCCCAGAAGATCGATAATTACCTGGGCTTCCCACACTCAAGCGGGGAGGAGCTGCTTTCCCACTTCATGTTTCATGCCAAGAGCATGGAGGTGGAAATTGTCAATATTAAGGCATCCGCCATCAGCGAAATGGACGGTGTGTATAGCATCTTGCTGGGAGATGAAGTGATTGCCGCCAGGTCCATCATAATAGCTACCGGCATTCCTTACCGGGCCACTGTACCCCGGGAAGATTATTTCCTGGGCAAAGGACTGGGGTATTGCGCCACCTGTGACGGGCCCATATACAAGGGGAAGGATGTTCTAATTATTGCTCACGGGGAAGAGGCTGAGGTAGAGGCCAACTTCATGGCTGAGATCTGCCGCAACGTATATTACCTGCCGCTGTATAAGGGGGAACTGAAGCTTGATCCGCGCATAGAGCTTGTGGAGGGACGCCCCCAAAAAGTCATAGGTGTGGACTATGTGGAGGGTTTGGAACTAAAAGATGGTACGGCTATAGCTGTGGAGGGAATATTTGTGCTGGGTGGAGAAACGGCACCCGACCGGCTCATACCTGGCTTGGAAATCTTTGAGAATCATATTCGGGTCAACCGCCAGCAAGAGACCAATCTCCCAGGAGTTTACGCAGCTGGTGACTGCACCGGGGCGCCTTATCAAGTAGCTAAATCAGTGGGTGAAGGACAGGTGGCGGGTTTGAATGCCAGCAAATATGTTTCCCGACTGAAATAAAGGAGTTTATTGCGGAGCCTTCTTAAAAAGATGCTTGCCAAAATCATGCAAGCTATTTTATACTTCAAAAAAACATAGCTAAATGAGTTGGGTGCCCGTCAAGGGGTAAAAGGGAATCAGGTGCGAAACCTGAACGGACCCGCCACTGTATCCGACGAGTCTGAACCGATAGAGTCACTGGGGTAACCTGGGAAGGCTGGTTCGCAAGACGTTTGAGTCGGGAGTCAGAAAACCTGCCTGGTTCATTGAAGCGATGAGGATGATGGAAAAATTCTCAAGCATTATGGCTTGAGAATTTTTTTTGTCGATGTCACGCTAACATTTTATGGGGGGTATTGGATATGGAACTATATCGGAACACTCTTGCTGGTATTGGCGAAGTTGACTACAAGGCCGGAGAGGCGGCTCAGCTCAGAATTGACAACCTGACTAAACCCCTGGGGGCTTTGGGAGTATTGGAAAAAATCGGGGTACAGCTGGCGTGTATCCAGGGTAATCCCATGCCAATACTGGGCAAAAAAGTCGTAATGACTATGGCGGGTGACCATGGAGTAGTAGATGAGGGGGTAAGCGCCTATCCTCAAGAGGTCACCCCCCAGATGGTGATGAATTTTCTTAACCAGGGCGCAGCCATCAACGTGCTATCCAACCACGCGGGAGCCAAGGTAGTGGTGACCGATGTGGGAATAGTGGGTGAACCAATCATCCACCCCGAGCTCAACATGTTCAAGGTCCGTCCTGGTACCCGGAATATGGCTAAGGAAGCAGCCATGACCGAGTCTGAGGCTATTGAAGCCATGGAGATAGGTATCCGGCTGGTGAACCAGGAGATCGATGAGGGGGCAACCCTGGTGGCGACCGGTGAGATGGGCATCGGTAATACCACTCCTAGCAGTGCTATCCTGGCATGCTTCGGGGGCGGCGATATCGCTGCAATCACCGGCAGAGGCACAGGACTGGATGACCGGGGTCTCAGCATCAAACACCAGGTGATCAAACAGGCCCTGGACATAAACCAGCCTGATAGGGCGAATCCCCTGGATGTACTCAGTAAAGTAGGCGGATTGGAGATTGCAGCCCTGACCGGAGTCATTTTGGGGGCAGCAGCCCGCCGAACCCCGGTGGTATTGGATGGCTTCATATCCACAGCCGCTGGTCTGACAGCCTACAGGATGAATCCCCTGGTCAGGCAGTATATGTTGGCATCCCATCTCTCCCAGGAACCCGGACACCGGGTCATGCTTGATATGATGGATCTCCAGCCCATGTTGACCCTGGATCTGCGCTTGGGAGAAGGAACAGGTGCGGTGTTGGCTTTTAATCTGATCGAGGCAGCGGTGAAAATTATGCATGAAATGGCTACTTTTGCTGAAGCTGGGGTTTCCAACAAGGAATAGCCGGGCACCCATGCAGAAAGGCGGAGCCAATACAAATGGGATTCGTTGCCGTGCTGCAACGGCCAACGAATTCCTGCAACAGGACTGGGAGACATTACTGCTAGTTAAGTGGAAATTACGGCGAAAAAGTTATAGAATATAATAGAAATGTTGCATGGGCGCAACGCATATGTTATTTGCTGACCTTCGATATAATTCTTATGAACAGCTATTGGTTGTTTTTCAGGTATTTTCAGGTTCAATCAACAATTTGGCATGTTATTTGCTATAAATTGTACTTAATACTAAATAAATGTCAGAAGCCAGGTGCCCGTTTAGGGGTGAAAAGGGAATCAGGTTTAAAGCCTGAGCGGTCCCGCCACTGTAGCCAGATACGAACCATATCATAGCCACTGAGCAATCGGGAAGGGATATGGGGAGGATGACCTGGGAGCCAGTAAACCTGCCTGAGCTTTGCGAACCGACCCCTCGAGGAAGCTGCGGTCATTCGTCGCCCACCATTGTAAGTGCGGGATGGGGCTTCTACCTTTTGGGTCGGAAGCCCTTTTGTATGCTGCTTTGAAGACATTATGAACACGGGCTTATCAAGACTGGCGCTGTATGGGAGGATGGATTGAAATGCATTTTCCGCGGGTAATAATAGCAGGTGTACACACGGGAGCCGGCAAAACCACCTTGACTCTTGGAATCCTTGCGGCGCTTAGGGCGAGGGGGATCAGAGTTCAGCCCTTTAAAGTAGGTCCGGATTATATCGATCCAGGTCTGCATTTCCATGCTGCCGGCATAAATTCACACAACCTGGACAGTTGGATGGGATCGGAAGAGGTAGTAAAAAATGTGTTTGCCAAGAATGCCGCCCATGCACAGGTCTCTATAATTGAAGGGGTTATGGGATTGTATGACACCGCCCGTGGTCATCGTATAAAAGGAAGCACCGCTCATATCGCCATGATCCTCAAAGCGCCGGTGGTTCTGGTGGTGGACAGTAAAATGCTCGCTCAAAGCTGTGTAGCTATGGTCAAAGGCTTTATTGATTATGAGCCGGGGATAAAGATACAGGGTGTAATTCTCAACAATGCCGGCATCTTTCATAAAATCGAGGTTGGGCCACGATTGGAAGAAGAATTGGGGGTTAAGGTGTTGGGATGCTTGAGCGAAAACCGGAATATCACTATGCCTGAACGCCATCTGGGATTGTTGCCGGCGGAAGAAAACAGCAGTCTGGGTCCAGCAATCGCAGCCATGGCAGCAATGGTCGACAGCGAAATTGACCAGGCGGAGTTGTTGCGGCTGGCCGAGGGGGCTCCGGATCTGCAGGCCTTTAATCCTGAAATCATGCCTCCCCAAGGACTCAAAATCGGGGTGGCCAGGGATGAGGCTTTCAGTTTCTATTACCAGGATAGCTTGGATTTTTTACAGGAAATCGGTGCTGAACTGGTATTTTTCAGCCCCCTGCGGGATAGCAGGATTCCTGCGGTAGATGGTTTGTATATAGGGGGAGGATTCCCAGAGATGTTTCTGGAAAATCTGGGCCAAAACCAGACCATGATCGATTCGATCCGCGAAGCCGATCGAAAGGGCATGCCTATATTGGCCGAGTGTGGCGGTCTGATGTACTTGGCTGAAACCATACGTGACTTCGAGGGCAAGGCCTGGAGGGGTGCCGGACTGGTTCCGGTTCAGGTCGAAATGGGCAATCGATTAGCTGCCCTGGGTTATGTGGAGGCGACAGCCAGACATGATTCCATATTAGCATGCCAGGGCGATGTGC
>CAZYGL010000104.1:0-5898 GCA_964647335.1 uncultured Syntrophomonas sp.
GTTAGGCACGCCGCCAGCGTTCGTCCTGAGCCAGGATCAAACTCTCCAATAAAATTTATCATTTCATCGGAGCCTTGATGGCTCTAATAAAAGTTTCCGCTGGACCTTTTGGTCTTCTCTTGAAGACCATGTTTTCGCACTTCGTCTTTCTCTTTGTTCTGTTTTATCAAGAACTTGGGCGCCCCTTCTCTGGGGCACAAGATAGATGTTACCATGGGCCAAATCTTATGTCAAGGAAATTTGTGGTCTTTTTTCGATTAATTTAGACCGCCTTTTTCTTGGCTTTCTTTTCAATATATATAGCGCAATCCGGGCAGACCATCTCGCAAATGCTGCAAGCGATACAGCTGTCTTGATCTTTAGGTCTAACAGTCGGAGTGCCGTAAACACCCAGTTTATCACTCCATTCGAGGACGTTGGTGGGGCATTTTTCCTTGCACAGCCCACAGCCTTTGCAGTAGTAGGGGAAGATATGGAAATTGGCTTTGTCCATTTCAAACGATATCGGTTTTTTCTCAGGCATGCTGGGCCACCTCCTCCTGCATTGCTTTTTCCGCCATTTGCCGGCCGATCTCCAGGGCTTTGAAGTTTAGGTCCCTCAGATCCGGATTTTTCTGGAATTTATCTCCCAGCTTGTGTTCAAGGGCGGCTTTGGCTGCCTCAAAACTCACCAGGCCGCTGACTCCGATCACAAATCCCATAATAATGATATTGAAAACCCGGGGATGGAGTTCCTTATTGGCGGTTTCGATCGCTGGGATGCAGACTATTTTACGGGCCACTTTGGGGAGTTCTTCGGGACCTAGTTTGAAGCTGGAGTCATATACGTAAACTGTCTCTGGTCCTGAATAACTGAGGGTTCTGGCCACAGCCCTTTCGCTGAGAGCTACTACCACATCGGCTTTGAAGAATTTTGGGGCCCCGATCCTTTTATCGCTGACCTGGATAAAGGCGATGGATACTCCGCCTCTCTGTTCCAGGCCGAAATTGGGAATGTAGATCGCCTGTTGATTGTTTTCATAGGCGGCTTCAGCCATGATTTCAGCTATCGACTGTACACCTTGCCCGCCTTCACCGGCCAGAGCAACTCGTACTAGGGACATTATTTTTCCCCCTTTCCGAACGGATTTTTAAGTTCCCCCACCGGGAATTGTTTTTCCATCTCGTCTTCCAGGAAGTTCCAGGTGTTGGCTGCATTGGTGCGCCAGTTGGTGGGACAGGTTGACAGGACTTCCACAAAGGAGAATCCGTTCCCTTCCATCTGGTTGCGCAAGGCGGTCCTGATGTACTTCTTGAGTTGTTTGTATTTAGATACCGTACCCCTGGCTATATATGCCCCCTCACCGGTCAAGGCCGCCAGGAATTCCGGGCCCATGGTGGGGTAACCGGTTACCAGGGGATCTCTACCGTAAGGAGTGGTCTCAGTTTTCTGCCCCGGCAGGGTGGTAGGAGCCATCTGCCCTCCGGTCATGCCGTAATTGGTATTGTTAACCAGGATTAGGGTTACTTTTTCGTTGCGCACAGCCGCATTGACCAAGTGCTGGGAACCGATTGAATATCCGCCTCCGTCTCCCATATAACCGACGCAGATCAGCTCCGGACGCGACCGCTTTATGCCCACCATGACCGGAGTGGTGCGCCCGTGATGGGTTTGGGTGCTGTCACAGGCGAAAAAGTCCCAGGCCAGGAGGGAACAACCGATGTCACAGCCAAAAATGACCTGATCCTGGATCTCCAATTCATCTATTACCTCGCCCAGTGCTTTCAGGGTTATACCGTGTCCACAACCTGGGCAGAATTTGTGTGGCTTTGAGGGAAGATACCATGATTTGGGAACTGCTGGTGCGATCATTCATTTACCTCCTTTCCTATAAGACACTTTTAACTTTGTTTATAATGTCGTAGTCGATTATACCGACCCCTGGCATGAACAGGCTTTCAAATTTTACTGTTTCGCCGAAGATTTCCTGTTTCGTTAGTCGCTCCAACTGGCCGTAGGCTGATTCCGCCACTAGGATTTTCTTGACCCCGTTCCTCCCTAGCGCGGCTCGCAACTGTTTGGCCGGGTAGGGCCTCAAGGTGATCGGCCTGAAATAGCCGGCTTTTATTCCCTGGGCTCTTAATGCCTTGACCGCATCATCGGCAGCCCTGGATACGACCCCATGTGATAATACAATGATTTCGGCATCTTCACAGTATCTCTCTTCATATTCAACTATTTGGTCCTGCAGGGCTTCATATTCAGCCGCTACTTTCATGACCACTTCATAGAGCTCCTCTTCAAGGCTGTATATATTACATAGATGCTGAGGCTGGCGTCCTTCGGTAATCCTGCCTTCCACCCCTATCAAGGGATAGGGTTTGACCATTTCTATGCCCCGGTCTTCCGGATCGTACATCTCCATGGGTTCGCGCATTTTAGCCTGGTAGCCATCTCCCAGGATGAAAACCGGGAAGCGGTGCTTCCAGGCAGTATTGAAACCTTTGATGATATAATCATAGATTTCTTGATGGGTGGCAGTTGAATAGACAATCCGCATGCCTTCTCCATTGCCGCCAAATGTGGTAAGGGTGACTTCCTGCTGGGAATAAACCACTGTACCCGAAGATGGTCCCCCCCGCTGCTGAATGATAGCCAGCAACGGCAACCGCATAGCCTCAGCCATGCCGAAAGGCTCCTGCATCAATACATTGCCCGGTCCGGCTGTAGCCGTAAAGGCCTTTTTCCCTGCTTGTACCGAGCCGCATACCGTAAAACCGGCTGACAATTCATCCTCGGTCTGCAGAAATCCCCTCTCATACTTGGGCGCCAGGCGGGTCCAGTAGTGCATGATTTCGTTTTGCGGGGTGATGGGGTAACCGAACATCATCTCGGCACCAGCAGCCAAACAGGCCCAGGCCGCGGTTTCATTGCCGGTTACGAAGGCTTTCTTGGGTTGACCAATAATTTTTGGCATATATTCAACACACCTCCCAATGTTTTAGATATCATGAAAATAGATTCTTGAGACCTTTACCATATTGCGGCTGGCATATACCGCTTAATATATTTGATCGGGATATCTTCATCCTCGAATGCAGCCATATCCTTTAATTCCTCGTTGATTGCCATATAGGCGATAGGGATTCCCTCTTCCTGCGCAACTGCCGCGATCATTCGGTTGCCGGCCAAAATTATAGCCGGTGTGCTCTGCTCTGCTAAGTGAGTGTTCAAAACTATGGCATCCACCCGTCCCAATTCTTGAAGGTATTCCTTGACCTTCACCGGAGAATCGGTCATAGGACGAGTTCCGTTCATGACGACTATGATCTTGAGTTCCGGTGACTCATAGGCTCCCTCCACTAAATTCAAGGTCCGAGCCCCGTGCACCCCATAGCCAATGTCCAGGATAACATCACCCTCGTTTTTCAGGGCCCAGCGGGCCTTGGGATTAAGCATGGCTCCGGTTTCACCCAATCCGAACGAGTCCTCCCTATCATAACTGATCATGTTGATACCTTTAGCTTCCAGGACCTTTTTTATGACCCGCAAGGTATAAAAAGGCTCTACCGTATCAAGATCTACCAGGGTTACCTGGCGCCCCTGCTCTCTCAATTCCATAGCCCGGTTGATCGCCATTTCGCTTTTGCCGCTGGCGTATTCGCCTATATAGGCTTCAACAATCCTTTTTTCCTGATTATTTGCGAAGTAGAGCACCCCCTTGCATGGTTCAATACCAGCTACTGCCTAAACCGGACTAATAACTAGTATAGAATAGTTGGCAATTGTGCGTCAATATTATTATTTATCGCCTATATGTTACGCACATTGCCCCACTAGTATCACACATATATGAGGATGCGGTGGGAATGGGGAAACAACAAGAAAAATAAAGAGGGTTACCCCTCCAAACCATTACGTCCCAATATTTATGAGCAGAACGTCAAACGAACCATATGTACCACACGGTCAGCCCCACTATACCAGGTATCCCCGCCAGTCCAGCAATAGCTACCGTCGTCAGTGTTATGGGCATATAAAAACCGTATCTGGCCATGACATAGTTAACGAGCAGGATCGAGACCAGGCCAACAAAGGAATTGACCAGGAGTCTCCACAGCAACTTGGCCGGAGAAAGTATCAATTGGACGCCGATCACCAGCACTACCAGGATAAACAGGGTGGACATCACGTAGATATTGTTCATGGTTCACTTCTCCTTCCTCTGAGGTTGATGGGTCTAGTGAATCACATTTCTTTGCGCCCCTCCAGGGCCCGGCGCAGGGTTATTTCATCGGCAAATTCGATGTCACCGCCAACCGGCAGCCCATGAGCCAAGCGTGTGACCTTGACTTCTTCCCGCCCCACCACCGAGGCCAGGAATCGTGACATCACTTCGCCGTCTATATTCGGATTGAGGGCCAGTATGACCTCTTTAACCTGGCCGGTCTGAATTATCTTGAGGAGAGGTTCCAATTTCATATCGCTTAGATCATGATCATCCATTAGCCTGAAACTGCGGTTCAAAACAAAATATTTGCCATTATAGCCAGTCCGTTCTATGGCGATTATATCGCTGGCTTCCTCCACCACGCACACGCTGATGGAAGAACGCCGCGGATCGCTGCATATAGGACAGGGATCGGTATCGGTCAGGTAACCGCAAATTGAACAGGGAAATACTTTTTCCTGGGCATCGATCACAGCCTGGGCTAGCTGCCGGGCTTCTTCAGCTGGCATTTTCAGGATATACAGCCCTAGCCGCTGGGCAGTTTTTGGCCCGATAGTTGGCAGTTTCATCAATTGATCAATAAGGTTTTCAAGGGGTCGGGCAAGTCTCATCCGGCAGGCCTCCCATAATGTGGTTGATCAGGGGCCGTGTTTAGAGCCCGGGTATGTTAAGACCTCCGGTGATCTTAGCCATTTCCGCGGAGACAGTTTCCTGGGACTGTTTTATCGCATCGTTCACTGCGGTCATGATCAAATCCTGGAGCATCTCAATATCGTCCGGGTCAACTACCTCTGGTTTGATATCGATGGAGACGATCTGCTGTTTGCCGGTTACCTTGACGTTTACAGCTCCACCGCCGGCAGATGCCTCAAATTCGCGGGTATGCAGCTCGGCCTGGGCTCTAGCCATCTCCTCCTGCATCTTTTTGGCCTGTTTCATGATTTGGCCCATGTTCGGCCCACCACCCAAGGGATTGAATTTCATTGTTCAGTCCTCCTCAATCTTTAATGTCAACTATCTCTTCGCCAAAATACTCGATGGCTTTTTTCACAACAATATCATTATACTGGTTGTCCTCTATAAAGATAAACTGGACTTCCAAATCCCGGTTGAATATTTCTTTGATTACCGCATCCACGATCTCGCGGTTGGCTTTCTCTTCCATTCTCTCTTTATGGAATTTATAGCCCTTTTGAAATGCTATTATCAGGGTATCGCCTTTGGTCCCCAGCAATTTCCCCTGGGATAACAGAGCATGGGTGGGGACTTTTTTCTCTTTGACTCCTGCCAAGAGGCGATTCCATAATATGTCCCGGGCTTCCTGGCGATCGCCAGCCTGGCTCTTCTCTGTTCGTGCTGAGCGAGCGCGCTGTTCCTGGGGCGGGACCATTTCCGGGGGCATCGTTCGATCAGGAGCTGCCGCGGTTTTGCTCCAGGAAGCCGCTATCTCCAAAAAAGCCATTTCCAAGAGGAATTTTTGTCCTTCACTGAAGCGGAGCCGTTCTCCAGTATCCATAACCGTGCGCAAAGCCTGCAGGATCTGCTCCTTTGTCAGGCTCTTGCCCTGCTGTTTCATCAGAGGCAGGCTCTGCTCCCCGGCCATCACCATCTCGGCCTGCTCACCGACGCTCTTGAACAGCAGCATATCCCGCAGATATAAGGCGGTCTCCCGGGCCAGCTGAGCGGC
>CAZYGL010000105.1:0-4496 GCA_964647335.1 uncultured Syntrophomonas sp.
TGCGACCTATACATACCCAGCCGATTTCGCATTGGTTGGCAGCATGAATCCATGCTTGTGCGGCAATTATGGTTCGGAGCACGAATGCAGCTGCTCGCCGCTGCAAATCCGCCGCTACATAGGCAGGATTTCGGGCCCGTTATTGGACCGTATGGATCTGCATGTGGAGGTACCCAGGATCAATTTTGACCAACTGCGGGGCAACCATAACAGCAGGGGATCAGATATTATCCGGGAAGAGGTCAGACTCGCTCGGGAAGTGCAGAGCTGCCGCTTTGCCGGTCAAAGGTATTCCTTGAACTCGCGGATGAGCCCGGCTGGAGTTAAGAATTACTGCCAGCTGGACCCGGAATCCGAACATATATTAAAACAAGCCTTTACTAAATTCAAAATGAGCGGGCGGGCTTATGACCGGATCCTGAAAGTGGCCCGGACCATTGCCGACCTTGACTTGTCAGACACCATAAAGCTGCCGCACCTGGCCGAAGCCATACAGTACCGCAGCTTGGATCATAAATATTGGCACTCCGTGTGATCGAGGCTTTTTTGCTATGCAAATCTCATAGTCCCGGGTGAAATTCAAACCGGTTCTCCTTGATCACCTTGACACAAGCTTCGACAGCATCCCGGTCATAAAGTCTGCCCGCATTTCTTTCAATTTCATCCAAGGCTTTGTCCACACCCAGGGCAGGCCGATAGGGACGGTGCGAAGACATGGCTTCAACCACGTCAGCCACTGCCAGGATCCGGGCTTCCAGCAAGATTTCGTCACCCTTGAGGCCTCGGGGATACCCCGAACCATCCACCCTCTCGTGATGCTCAAGAATTATCTCGGCAATAGGCCCCTCGAAAGGGATATTTTTTACGATATCATAACCAGCTGCCGGATGGGTCTTTACGAAGAGCTGCTCAATATCGGTTAGCCGGCTGGATTGACTCAGGATGTCCAGCGGAACATATAATTTGCCAATATCATGCAGGGTACCGGCGATTTTTATATCATCGATGACCTTATCCGTGAGGCCCATTTCCCTGGCAATTTCACAAGCCAAGGTGGCTACCCGGTGCTGATGACCTGCGGTGTATTGGTCGCGTTTTTCAGTGGTTACCGCCAGGGCGTTTACAGTTCCAGTGAAGATTGCCTCCAAACGTTCATGACTCCGCTTCAAGTCCTCTTCCGCTTCTTTGCGATCCGTGATATCACGCACCGACTCAATCGCGCCTACGATTTCTCCTTTGGTGTCGAACAGGGGGGCTGCCCTTCCCCATAAGATCCGGGCCCTGCCTTTGAAGGGGATGGTTTTGGTTTCAGTAAAAAGCACATTGCCCTCTTTATGAATATACATGTAATGTTGTTCTATGTTGACTTGGGGATCAATTATCATATCAATTAAAATTGGCCGCCTGATGCCATAAAAAGGCAGAGCGTGCTCGTAGTTGCCCCTGCCAACCATGTCGATAGCTGGAAATCCAGTCAATTCAACCATCTCCCGGTTCCAATAAATGATACTTCCCTGCCGGTCGATGACCATGGTGGCGTCAGGCAATGACTCGATGGTGTCAGCCAGGCGGCGCTGGGACTCTCTAAGTTCTGCCTCAGCCTGCTTGCGTTCGGTTATATCCTCGATTAAAAGCAACTCACCCACGATCTGGTTCTGTTGGTGTATGGGGGAAGTCCTGGCGATGACGATGAATTCGCTGCCGTCCTCAGCACGGATAGGCAGCTCCCAGCTACTCTCTCCCCCCGTTGCCAACCGGGCTTTCATCCTTTCCCGGATGCGTTTTTTGTGGCGATCGATAGCTAAATCGCTGATATGCATTCCTTTTAGGACCACGTCCGAGTATCCCACCAAGCTTCTGAACTTCTGGTTGACGTAAACGATTTGACCGTCAAGATCATATGCACAAAACATGCCGTTTACTGCGTCCAGTACTGCTGCCAGTTGGTCTACATCGATCTTGCCGGGTCTGGAATCTTTACCAGGATGTTTAGGGGGCTTCTGTCTTTCTTCGGCCACTGGTAATTCCTCCTACAGCTGGTTCGGTGTCAATATATGGATTCGTTGCCTCCGTACCCACCCGAATGGCAATCTAGTATCATGATATCTTTTTTGCCTATGCACGTCCAGACAAGCTAAAAGACAGGGAAAATGAGTTCCTCCCTGCCTTGACATTTGATCTTAGTATAAGACGCCCGGTCTCACTCTTCATTTGGGGCGGCAGCAAATAAACGAAAGCGCAGTAAAGCGACGATATATACAGTTATAACAGGATATCTCTTCGTCGCTGGTCCATTCGTCCTCATCATCGGCCAAAAATTCGGGGCATTGCCTGGCGGCCAGTGCCGCTGCATGCGGATCATTTTTGCCGGGAACGAAATGCCTTTCCCCTTTGGAGTCAATAGCCCATAAGTCTTTTTCTTGCATATCATCCGTCCCTTTCGGATAGGAGCCGGTCTAAAAATCCCTCAGCTGCTGTTTGGACCAGGTCTGCCATCTGGCCGGGCTTTCCGACGCTTCCTCAATGGCACAAACTGGCAGCACAGCCATTCCATGATGCAGAACCAATTTAGATTTTTCACCCAGCAAGACCAGTTCGCTTTCCCGGAGAATAATTCCATCATCAAGGCTCTTTACAAGATCCACCTGTCCTTGTGAACAGATTTTACCAACTGTGACCATGTTATTGTCTGTCTTGATCTTCAGTTTACCTTTAAAACGACCGTCATTGCCGCTCAAGCGCAGCCCTGCTCCTGCCAAAGCTCCGATCACGCCTTGACCGGTCCCACCATGCTCGGAGAGGTGGATCCCCAGGTGTTCAGCTACATCATATGCCTCTTGCTTAGTCAAAACCACTTGCTTAGCCATGAATCCAAACGAAATAAGCCATCCCGGCCGGCTGATGCGGTCTATTACCGCCACACACAAACCAGGATCGGAATCAGGAGCTCCTTCCCGTTCCAGAAAATCCTGGGCATATTGTATAAATTCGTCCAGAACTGCTTCATCCAAATCGGCAACAAAGCACATGGCACTATTGTGAGAAGTATAAGGTATGTCAGGATGGACCAGCAATTGGTGGCGGGTAATTGGTGCACATTCCCCCCACCCGCGTTCTTCCACAGTGTCCTTGATTAAGCTGGCCAGTTCGCCGGTCCCGCGAACCTCCAGCCCCTCTTTTTTCATAGTATCGGTATCGTCTATAGCTACCAGGATCTTCATCAACAAACCTCCTGCATTATCTGGATCCCCTTAAATTATCAGCCACGTTCAAAGCCGTTCCCTTCTTCACCGGCAATTATACCCATTTTTTCACCGCAGCACTAGGGAAACATTCACCTTAATCCCAACCTATTATGTATTTGCCATTAAAAACCATCGAAAAAGTATTTCCCATTTCCGGTGTTTATAGCTGCAATTATTTATTTCTCGTCTTTCTTCGCCAAATATAATATACCGGGATGCCAGCTACCAGGAACCCGGCTATGGTTGCATAAAAATTCTGCCTGGAACTGCCGGTTGCCCCGGATGGCTCAATTTGTCCAGTAGCGGGCGGTATTTGACCGAAACAGGCGATTGGGCACGGATGGGGACTAGCAATGGCGGCCACGAAAGTTGGCTCGGTAGATCTTTCGTGTCCCGATGCATATCCAGGCCCCGACATAACAAGGCAGCAGGTTATGGCAAAAATGCCCATCCAGCTCGATAAGGGCTTGCTCTGGAAAATCTGCGACAAGACGAATCCTCCCATTCCGCTGAACATGTCTTTTCGGATTGAACCCCACCTGCTCTTTGGCAGGTGAGGTTCAAAAATGATTTAGCTTATTTCTGGCTGCGGGCAAGTACTGTTACTGCCTCCGCCCGGCTGGCGTTGTTCTGGGGCCTGAAAGTATTGTCGTCATATCCAGACATGATTTGTTGCTGGGTAGCTATGCTGATCGCTTCTCGAGCCCAAAGGGAAATCTGGTTGCCATCGGCAAAGGCCTTGCCTTCTCCTGCCAACTGGTACTGCCCCGCTTTAACCAGCATAACTGCCATCTGTTCTCTGGTTATAGGATCATTGGCGCCGAAAATAGAATCATTGTACCCTGCAGTGATGCCGTAGGCTGTGGCAGTGGATATATAGTCTTTGGCCCAGCTGTTTGCGGTATCATCGAATATTTTGCCGGTCTTGACTTCCAGCTTGAATGCTTTTACCAGCAAAGTGACAAATTCTGAACGGCTGATCTGCGCATCGGGTTTGAATGTCCCATCTGGATAACCACCCGCTACACCTTCAGTGATCATTTGATTGATATATGGTTCGGCCCAATGGCCCTTTATATCGCTTAATCCAGGACTGACTGGGTTGGGCTCTTCACCTGCCTTGGCTGTCATGGTTTGGGTCAGGCTGGCATCTTCGTAACCGGTTGCTTTGACAACTATAAGGTATTCCTTGGCATTTGCGAAGGTTCCGGCATTTATGGAGATGCGCCCATCAGTTATGGAATATTGGCC
>CAZYGL010000105.1:4596-5894 GCA_964647335.1 uncultured Syntrophomonas sp.
TTGCGAAGGTTCCGGCATTTATGGAGATGCGCCCATCAGTTATGGAATATTGGCCCCTGACGGAAACGTCATCCACCTTCACGTTGGTAATTTTGCCGCTCCAGTCAGGATTACTGGCATAAGTCAGCTCAACCGCCTGACCAATCTGATTGTCGGTGCTGTCCGCAGTCAAAACCGGAGGCACAGCTAACACTGGTTGAGATGGCTGGCCATAAGTAAACCCTTCTACGGCCGCACCTTCGGCTGATTTAAGCTGCAGGGCGGGGTCCTCGCTCTTCACATATTCTACTACCACCACTTGCCCTGATGATGCCTTTTTTTCCAAAGACAGCTTTATCTTGCCCACCGTGTTGGTGTTTTCAACCGCTGTAACCTTAACCGCGGTTCCATCCACGGTCACTGTGAACTGACCCTCAGTACCTGCCGGATTAGCAATGGCCAGGTCAAAGGTCAGGCTATAATCTCCTTTATTGGATATCTCGCCGGCGACAACCACCGGTGACTGGGCTGCCTGCACCCCAGGGACCATTACAGCTATAATGATCAGCAGCAGCGTAATAAGTGTTCCCCTGCGAGTACGCCTTTTTAGATTCAACATAGTACTCCTCCTTTTATTAATTGATGTGGTCGGATCCCAGTAAGCACTGCGCTTTGCCTTGAACCGGTATAGCCCGCCCGGGTTAACAAACTTTGAGCAGTCTGCCACTCCAGACTGCCTCCCGGTCGATCGATCCCCCTGTAACCACCTCCCTTTCCCACCGGTCTAATTGCCGGTCAAGTGTTCCAATTATTACCATATATCGAGTTCAACTTTTGAAAGTCCGCATTCCCTGGCTGGTCAAAATACGAGCAATGGTATCCTGGTCCAATTCCCAGTCAAAAAATTCCTTGTAAAAATCATGGACAATGGCTTCCATATTGATATCTGCAAATAATTCCGGATATACATTTTTGGCAGTCCAAATGGTGGCCAAGGGTGTTTCCAATGAATTTTCATGCCCCCAGCGGGTAAGTCCCACCGGAAGTGGCAGCACCCGCCGGTTCTTAACTGCCTGGAGTGGCCGCCACTGTTCATTGCTGTTTATGTAGCCCACAACATCCGGATTGTTGGCTAATATATAATCCGGATCCCACAGGAGTATTTGTTCAAGGCTGGCATAATGGTCGCCATCGGTGAACTTCAAGTCCTGCCCCACAGACACATTGATGACCCCGGCTGCTCTAGTCCAATCGGCGCCCAAGGTATTGACCGTGTCAGTTCGGGTAGCCTCCTGGGTGGAATGGTAAACCCTTACCCT
>CAZYGL010000106.1:0-5879 GCA_964647335.1 uncultured Syntrophomonas sp.
GGCAGCTGATATACGGGATTTTCACCATCCCTGGCCTGCAGGGCATTCCAAGCCCTGACTAAAAGCCCCAGGCTGGTGTTTATCTCGCGCGGGAAATCCGTCAAGCCGGTCTGTCCGTAGCGAAAAAATATCCGGTTCACTTCATCTTCATATCGACCACCCAGGAACTCCGCCGCCAGCTTAAATTGCCGGTATTCCAGGATCCTGTTTATGAGTTCTGCCCGGGGATCAAAAACCTCTTCTTCCCCTGCTCCTCCGCTCTCCAGCCGGGGCAGCAGCATCTTCGACTTGAGGTTGAGCAGATAAGACGCCATTATTAAGAATTCGCCGATATTATCCAAATCGATACGCCCGGTGTTCTCGATAAATTCGATATACTGGTCAGCGATACGCGCTATGGGAATATCATAAATGTCCATCTCTTCTTTTTCTATCAGGTATAGCAGCAAGTCCAAGGGACCGTAGAATTTGTCTAAATTCACCAGGTAATGCACAATATTCCTCCCGGGAACCGCCGTCCCCAATTCAGCAAGAACTCAGTAGCCGGTCTTCAATATACCAGGGACTGCAAAATCCCATATATCAGATTGACCAGGGGCCACATTATTTTGCTCACCGAATCCGTTACTATCAGTAAAAGCAAGATGACCGGTCCGTATTGTTCCAGGGAGTAAATCAGCCTCGCCCCGCTATCTGGCAGGATGCCCGCCAGTATCTTTGAACCGTCCAGGGGAGGCACCGGAATCAGGTTAAAAGCAGCCAAAATCAAATTAATGTAAACCAAGGGCTGCAGGAGAACCTGGGCCCATATGGATGCCGGGGCGGTGGAAGCGTCCGGCAAAATACGCAGCATGATCATGCCGAGCAGGGCGAGTCCCAGGTTCATCCCCGGCCCAGCCAGGGAAACCAGCATCATCCCGGTTTTAGGACTTACGATCTCGAATCGGCGCGGATCTACCTGCACGGGTTTGGCCCAGCCGAATTTAAAAAATACTAGCATTAAAAATCCCAGCCAATCGATATGGGGCAGGGGATTTATGGTCAAGCGCCCCTGTTGATAAGGGGTTGGATCACCCAAGCGGTAAGCCGCCCACCCGTGGGCGAATTCGTGAAAGGTTACCCCCACCACAATGGCGGGAAGCCAAATCAGGGTCTCAATCAGCCAGTCCATTTATAAATCTTCCTTCCGTAATCCATCTGTGCAATAGGTTCATCTCATCCTCCCGGTTACGCACAACTTGATCCAACTTGGCAGCATACATTTCCTCCAGGATGACTTTGAACCTGGGACCAGGCAGAAATCCCATCCTTTTAAGATCATGTCCGTTTATTTCGACTTTGACCTGTTCTTTCATGTCGCAATAATTTACGACTCTTTCCCAGGCACTCTCTTCTTTTAAATGCAACAACAGATATATTATATTCTCTTTGCTCAAATTAGCCAGCAATTTGTCCATCTGGCTGGGTTTCATTTCTTCCTGGCTAATCTTCTCAGCCAACAAGGGAATGCGGGCTGCATCTTCTATGCAGCGCTGGGCATAGCGATCCATGGGATAGCGTTCCAGGACCTGGGATACCTCCGGTGGTGACAATCTCGAGAAAATGACCAAGAGGTAAACCAGCCAGGTCCGGATTTCATGCCCGTAATAGCGGTCCTCCCACCAGGCCATTACCAGGGGTATGCGCTTGGCATTGATGCGGTTCAGCTCGTTCAGGTCGACTTCGGGCAGGATATATTTCCATACCCCGGTCTCACGCATCCGCTCTATAGCAGCTACGGGATCTTTCTCACTCAAGATCAATATTAATTCCTGCAGGATACGTTTATAGGAGAGTTTTCCCAGCATGCGCCTCTCGATAGCGTCCCGGGCAAAACGCAAGGTATCGACCTCGATGTTAAATTTGTAGCGTTGTTCAAACCGTATGGCCCGCAAAATACGGGTGGGGTCCTCCACAAAACTAAGATTATAGAGGATACGTATATAGCGGTTTTGAATATCTTTGCGCCCGCCGAAAAAATCAATGAGATCTCCCAATTTTCCGGGATTTAAGCATATGGCCATGGTGTTGATGGTGAAATCGCGCCGGTACATGTCTTCCCTGATCGACGACCTTTCCACCATGGGCAGGGCAGCTGGGAATTCATAGTACTCAGTTCTGGCAGTGGCTACATCTATTTTGGTGCCTTTGTCCAGTATTACAGTTGCGGTGCCAAAACGCTCATGGCCTCTTACCCTGCCCCCAAGTTGCTGCCCCAGGCGCTTGGCCAATTCCAGGCCGTCACCTTCAACCACCAGGTCGACATCGAAATTAGGCACCTCTAAAAACAGGTCACGAACATAACCTCCCACACAGTATACAGTGCTGTCAAGAGATTGGGCTATCTGGCCGCTAACTTCCAAAACCGCGAAAATATCTGCCGGGATCCTTTCGCGCATGAGTTCCAGGCAGTTCTCGCTTCCGCCTTCACTGAACGGATACAGAAGTTCGTGGTCTTCAGGGTAATCTTCACCATGCAGGATCCTGAGTATATCTGTGCGTGACACTATGCCAACCAAACGCCCCCGGTCGACCACCGGCAGCCTGCCGATATCATATTCCACCACCATCTTCTGGATCTCACTGACAGGAGTGTCTGGAGCAATGGAAACCACCTCCGTAGTCATGAAACCTTTGACCGGAGCGTGTCCTAGTTCGTGGAGGATTGCTTTGTCCACATCCCGCCGGGAAATCATCCCGACCACCTTGGTGCCCTCCACCACTGGCATTCCAGTATGGCCATAACGCAGCATTATGCGCCCAGCTTCTTCCATAGTGCGCTGGGAGGCAATAGTCTTGACCGGGGTGGTCATGATGTCCTGGGCAATGATTGCCGGGCGGATCTTGTCGGCCAACTGCTCCAGGATCAGCTGAGCCACTTCCTGGGTGCTTTTCCCCTTTATCACTGCTGACGCTGCCCGTTCCTGCCCATTACCGCCCAGCGGCCTTAAAATTTCGTTGACTCTCAGGTTGCTGCTGGAGCTTCTTCCCACTACATTGGCCTTACCCTGCATCATAGCAACCGCGAAGACAGCATCACAGGCTTCCATCTTCAGCAGCCGATAGGCGACGATATCCAAGCCGGGAATGAATGCTTTGCCCTCGTAGGTGGCAATAGCTACATCCACATTGCTTATTTTCACATGCCGGACTGAGTCCAAGAGGCTCTGTAAAATATGGCGCTGTTCCCCGGTAAATGGCTGCTCCATGAAATTGGCGACAACTTTAAGATTAGCCCTGCATCCTAAAAGATAGGCGACTGCCTGGGCATCTCTCTGGGTAGTGGACGGGAACATAAGGCTGCCCGTATCTTCATAGATACCCAGGGCCAGGATGGTGGCATCAAAAGGAGTGATGGCAATCCCCCGGGCGACGATTTTTTCCACCAGGATGGTGGTCGTAGCCCCCAGGTCGTGAATCTCGCTGACCTTGCCGACCAGGTCATCACCGGCAGGAGGATGATGGTCAAAGATATGATACTCGATTCCTGCCTGCCCGGCCAGATCCCGCAATTGTCCAAGTCTCCTGGGGTTGGCTGTATCCACAACAATCAATCTCGATACATCGCTAAGTTCCACATTTTTCGGGGTTTTTATCAGCAGGGAGTCCTTGTATAAAGCCATGAATTGTTTGATATTCTCCGAAACCGTACCGGAAAACACCATTACCGCCCCCGGATAAAGCTTGCTGGCAGCCACCATGCTGGCCAGGCCGTCAAAATCGAGGGCGTTGTGCGAGGTTATGATTTCCACATCTTATCTCCTAATCCGATTATGTCTGCATTATAACATATGCTGCGGGGAGCTTTGAGCAGGGTTGGGCAGGCCGAGCCGCAAGGCCGTCAGAATGCCCGCTCACTGTCAAGGAGGATGGTGCAAGGGCCGTCATTTTCGATCAGCACCTGCATGTCCGCACCAAATTGGCCGGTCTGGACCGGAATCCCTTTTGCAGCTACATAGTCTATGCAGTAAGCGAATAATTTCCAAGCGGCATCCGGATTCTCTGCGGCGGTAAAACTTGGTCTCCGGCCTTTGCGCGCATCACCATAGAGGGTAAACTGGCTGACCATAAGCACCTCGCCCTTGATCTCCAGCAGGGAGCGATTCATCTTGCCTGCGGCATCTTCGAAAATCCTCAGGTTTAGGATCTTTTCCATCATATATTCGGCGTCACCTATGGTATCGCCTTGTTTGATGCCAAGGAGCACCATGAGTCCCTTGCCTATGGCAGCGGTTTTTTCCCCGGAAATCAAAACTTGGCTGTGCCTGGTTCTCTGCACTACCGCCCGCATCTATTAAACCTGTTCCGGCCCGGATTTACTTGGGGGCGGGGGTGCGACCGCGGCACCCCGGACCTCTTCGCCCTGTTGTTTGGCTTTAAGTTGCTTGATTTCTTCCTCGTATTTCTGGTTGGCCTTGCTCAACTTGCGCAACTGCTGGCTTTTCTTGAAAGTACGGAAGGTATCCAGCAGAAATGTAATCAGTGCTCCCGTACAGGCGGAAATAATGATCACCAGAGCTAAAGATACCTGGGTCGATTGCCAGGTTACAAATTTAACAGAGACCATCACATCATTTTGCAGGATAAAAACTACCATTCCCGCAATAAAAAGGAGTGCCGCCAAAAGATACGCATTCATCCGATCAAATCTCCCCTCCAGTTATTAACCGGCCTTAGATAGCCATACTCCATTATACCCTGGATAATCAATTTCCGGCCGGTGAGGCATACACAAAATACTGTTGGCGCCCGGGAATAGTCCCGGTCAATCGAAGAAGCTCCACCAACAAAGGTGGAGCCCCAAGCATTAATTAAAATTTACTGATGACAGCCGATAGTCTAGCCGCGCTGTTTGATTTCGTAATAGAGAGGACTGGCCACACAAATGGAGGAGTACATTCCGAACAGGAAACCGATCAACAGGGTGATCACGAATATCTTGATGGTTCCGCCGCCGAACAGCAAGAGGGTCACCAGGGGCATCAGCACGGTCAGCACTGTATTCACTGAACGGTTCATAGTCTGCATGATGCTTTTGTTGAGAAGTGCTGCCAGCAGCTCCTTCTTTTTCATGCGCAGGTTCTCTCGCACCCTGTCGAAGATGACTATAGTGTCATTGATGGAATAACCGATTACTGTCAGTATAGCTGCTATAAAGGCGCTGTTTACCTCCAGCTGGAATATCGAGAAGATCCCGCATACGATCAGCACATCATGGAACAGGGCTAATACTGCGGCCAGTCCGAAGCTCCATTCGAACCTGAAGGTTATATAAATAAGCATCAGGACCAAGGCTATAGCCACAGCCAGAAAGGCGTTCTTGACCAATTCGCCTCCAATAGTGGCGCCCACGCTCTCCGCACTGAGCAATTCGGCTGCCTGATATTTGGCGACCAGCCCGTCAGTGATCTGTTGGGTTTGTTCCTGAGACAGTTCGGTGGTGCGCACATAGAATTCGGAGCCGCTCTTCTGCACGCTTACTTCCGGAACCACACCGAGTTCGGTAACAGCCTGGCTCACAGCTGCGGCCTCGAGACCAGAATCCATCCGGTAGAGCAGCACAGACCCGCCCCGAAAATCTATTCCTAAATTGAATCCCTGCAGCATCATAGAAATTATCCCGGGGATGATTATAGCCAGGGAAAATATATAGAACCATTTTCTCTTCTCAATTAACTGCATTTGCTACCCTCCTTAAACTCCATAGAACTTTTTGTTGGCGGTGATGTCAGAGCATAAGACCAGGAGATAGCGGGTGAAAGTCAGAGCCACTATCATGCTGGCTACTATGCCGATGGAGAGAGTAACCGCAAATCCTTTGATAGGACCGGTTCCAAACC
>CAZYGL010000107.1:0-5849 GCA_964647335.1 uncultured Syntrophomonas sp.
TGGAGATCCAAGGTCGTTATCCAGATGCAACAATTCGTCCAACTCCATCACCGGAATGGCTATTGCTAGAAATTGCCTATGAGAGAGCTAAAAATAGAAATGATCAAGAAAGTATAAATTTTATAGATACATATAAGGCCAATTATACAAAAAGTGCCTTCGAGATATCAAAAGAAGTAAACTTAGAATACTTTTATAGTGATAAAACAATTTATATTACCCTTCCGGATTTTTTCAATGATTATTACGACGGCCCAGACACGTACGATGAGCCTAATTTCAGCGTCTACAAAGAAAATAATATTCAAACTGCCAAAATCACCAGGACCCGTATCCACCCAAATTATAGCCTCAGGATCAGTTCCATAATCGTCTTCTGTGTTTATGAATGGCAATGCTTCGCCAGTCCATTGGGAATATTTTTCAGCAACACACCGAGCACTTATTACACCCTGGTTAAATCCCAATACGCGGGCAAAAGAATAATCTAACGTTCTGGTACAAATTACTTCAATTCTGGATTGATTATCATTGTAAGGAACATTGACAACAATCTCGTGCGCTGAGACACCATTTGCTCCAGCGATACTGATGGCAACTGTTTCTGCTTCATCATACAAAGGGAGCAGCTGTGCCCCTGCTAAAGCCGCTGCATCTGCAGCAGTCTGCAATCGTGATTGTGTTAAATACCGCACTCCACCGTCTAACACCAGAGCTGCCATACCCAAGATAACTATCAGGCCTATAGCGACCAGGGACAGAACACTACCTTTTTCCTCATGAAAGAATCTAATCATAGTATTCACACCCACTCAATGTTCATAACGTCACTATACTTCGGAGTTCATTACAGCACTACTTCTTAGATCAATCACCTGATGGCCCGAAAATGCCCGGTCGATGAAAGGAGCCACTATAAACACCGGATAGCCTATTGCCATGGTGACGCTTTCAGAGTCTCTAGTTACCTCTATCTCACCAGTGCCGGTATCGCTGCCATTCGTCCAAGTCCATGTAATATATGGATTTGCCTGATTTGGCATATGGATTACGGTAGTTCCTGTTGTTGCGGTCAGGTCACTCTTTAGCACCCCAAGCTGAACAGCTAGATCTTGAACCACTATGTAGTCATTACTGGAGCTTTTTACCGCAGCACTCCGAGCCCCCATACGTGCAGCAGATGTAATATCGAGTTGGTGATAATATATATATCCAAACTCTATAATCCCGAACACGATTAGCAATAGGATTGGTACGACAATCGCCATTTCTACCAAAGCCTGGCCCCGCTGATCCTGAATCCATTTTCTCATTATCGGTATCACCTCATCCACCAGTAAGCCCCAACAACTCCAATAACTATAGCAAGCCCATAAGGGAGCATTATTTCCGTGTTCTCAAAACCGAATTCAATCGTTTTGAATCTCGAAAATGCCACGATCCCTATACCTCTAACAAGTCTCACCAAAATATCCATCAGTTTCCCTTGATATGCAAGGACACATAGGGCAATCAGCCCCCCGGCCAAGCCCATCCCAACAGCAGTAACAAAAACAAAAAGCGGACCTTTAACAGCTCCAATGACAGCCAGCAACTTCACATCTCCAGCACCCATGCCACCCAGAGCAAATGGTATGATAAGAATGCTTAGCCCTGTCATGATCCCGTAAACAGACTGCAGCAGGCCTGGCCAACCTACAGTGGCCAAATTAAAAACCAATCCAAAAAGCAACATCGGCAAAAGTGCTATATTATAAATTTTACGCTTTTTAAGATCGGTTATCAAACAAACGGTCAAACCCACTGCCAGTACAATGTCCGGCACAAGCAACTCTCCTTGTATGGGAGGCGGCCTTAACTGATCTTCAAGTAAGGCCGCCGCCAGGATTACGGTAATGCAGACAATGAAATCCCGAAATTTCTAGCTGCCAGCTGCGGTATTCAGTCTGTCACCAGTTGAAGTGAACACGTTGTTAATTGCAGTACCGAAGTAATTCATTGCAACAATTGCAGCCAGTGCTATCAGCGCAATAATCAACACGTATTCAGTCATGCCTTGCCCTTCTTCTTCTCTAAACAGTCTTTTCATCAATTCCATAATACTACCTTCTTTCTTGTTTTTTATGTATCCGTATTACACGGATAACAAACAATTTCTCAGGTGTCAATCATTCATTTTATGATTGACTGGGACCCACCTTTCGGCAACTGGCTGGCATAGCAGATGGTTCTACCTTAGCCCCTTTAGTTTTGCGTCAGCGCTTTTCAGCGATTTTGCCCTTGTTCGATCGGTTTTTGAACAAACTGAGGGAACTGGGATACTTCTTTAAAACTCCATCTTTCCAACAGAATTGCCTTTTTACTAAGTCCCACCCTCTTTCGATATACTACCCAAGATTTGTCTATTTGTCATTTGACTGATCCAAATGTCTGGGCCAAATTAACAACAAATAAATATTAGAGACTCTGATCCACTTGATTGCCCACATAAGAATACTTGTTTTCAAGTATTTGCCCATAAGAGTTCATCCCCAAAAAAGCTGCCAGCGCAATCAAAGCCAGTATCAATACATATTCTGTGAGGGCAACGCCGCTCTCATTCTCCCAAAGGCGCATTAGCAGTTCCACTTATATACCATTCCCCTCATCGCAAATCCATTTAATTAACATAACAAAAAACCTGCTCAAGCTGATTGCTTAAGCAGGTTATAATACCCCTGACCTAACTGCTCGCGGCAACCTGGCTGTCATAACCTTTCGGCCTTAGACCCTCGGCTTTGCGTCACCCCCTTTCGGAGGTTTTGCCTTTAATCACGATACTTAACAAATATTAAATCACAAAGGCATTCAGTTGTCCAGTGTTTTTTCTGGTAATTTATTTTAAATAATTGATTTTTTTTACAGAATTCCGTTTGGTCTTTTCCACAGCCTATCAAAGCCGCCTGAAATTGTCTATACTGGGAAAACGGATCTAATCGGGCAGTATCAGGCTCCAGTTTTTATCTCTATCCATCAATACGATGGCAAAAAAATAAAATCGAGGTAGGAAACAAAAATCTTGAAAAAAATTAACCTGATTGCGACTTCAGCATTTGGCTTGGAGGCTGTAGTGGCTAACGAACTTAAGAATCTCGGCTATTCGGATCTACAGGTTGAAAACGGTCGCGTGGTTTTTTCAGCTGGGCAGGAAGCGATACCCCGCTGCAACCTGTGGTTGCGCTGTGCCGACCGACTGCTGGTCAAAATTGGAACCTTCGAGGCCCGCACCTTCGAAGAACTCTTCGAAAGGACTAAAAGCCTAAATTGGAGTGATTGGCTGCCTGCCAACGCGGAATTTCCGGTGGAAGGCAAATCCATCGGCTCCCAGTTATTCAGTGTCTCGGATTGCCAGGCTATTGTGAAAAAAGCCGTGGTGGAAAGCCTGAAGAAGAAGTATCCCCTGAAGTGGTTCCCAGAGGACGGTCCCCGTTATAGGATCGAGGTGGCCCTGCTTAAAAACCGGGCTACCTTGACTATCGACACCAGCGGGCCTGGCCTTCATAAAAGGGGCTATCGACAGCTTTCCGGGGAAGCCCCTTTGAAGGAGACCCTGGCTGCAGCGCTCATATACTTAAGCCGCTGGCGCCCGGATCGGGCCTTGATCGACCCCTGCTGCGGTTCTGGCACTATCCCCATCGAAGCAGCCCTTATCGGCAGAAATATCGCACCAGGCATCAACCGGGAATTTGCCGCTCAGAAATGGCCCCAGCTGCCGCAACCAATGTGGCAACAAGCCCGGCAGGAAGCACGGGATGCCATCATCCCCAACCAGCCCCTGGGTATCACCGGCTATGATATCGATGGTTCAGCTTTGGAATTGGCCCGCTATCATGCCCGCCAGGCCGGGCTGAGCCAAGGCGTTTCTTTCCATCGCCAACCGCTGAGTGAGTTGCGCTCCCAGTACAAATACGGCTACTTGATTACTAATCCCCCTTACGGGGAGCGCCTGTCCGAAAAAGAAGATGTGGAGAAACTATACCGTGAACTGGGACAGACAGCCAAAAATTTGGTTACCTGGTCTTTCTACGTCCTGACTTCCCACCCCCAGTTTGAAAAGCATTTCGGGCGCCGGGCGGACAAGAAACGCAAATTATATAATGGCCGGCTCCAGTGCAATTATTACCAGTTCTTTGGCCCCAGGCCAGAGCGCTTGCAGGGACCTTTCGCAATTCAGGATAAGGATCCTCAGCACGGCTGATCATACCATAAAGGTGAATACAAGGCTGACTACTGGGTAAAGGTAAAAGCGGATCTCCCCTTCCAGGCGGAGATCCGCTTTTCTTTCCGAAATATTCGATTCCGATATAGCTACGAACCGGACCAGGTCCCGCAGCGGTCTCCCCAGCGAGCCAGGACTTCTCCTTCCTGGAAGAACTGCACCACCTCGCAGGCGTTGGGACAGCCTTTGCATTCAAAAGAAGTGGTCTTGTATTCAAGATCTTGCACCATGAATCCTTTGAAACCGGTAGCGCCTTTTTTGGTCACCATATCCCGGGCCAATAGTGCAACACCGATGGCCCCCATTACGTCATAGTTTTCCGGCACGATAACCGGTGCTTTCAGGTGTTCCTCAAAGGCTTTGACCAGGCCCTGGTTGGCGGCCACACCACCCTGGAAGATGATTGGTCCCAGGATCTCCTTGCCTTTGCCGACATTGTTGAGGTAATTCCTCACCAGAGCTTCGCACAGCCCCGCCACGATATCGGGCAAGCTGTATCCCAGTTGTTGTTTATGGATCATGTCTGACTCGGCGAACACCGCACAACGGCCGGCGATCCTCACCGGATGCTTGGCCTGCACCGCATAAGCCCCGAATTCTTCTATAGGTATCTGCAGCCGGGTAGCCTGCTGGTCCAAAAAGGATCCGGTCCCCGCCGCGCATACGGTATTCATACCGAAATCAACCACCACTCCGTCCCGCAGGATGATAATCTTGGAATCCTGACCGCCAATCTCGATTATGGTCTGGACACCTTCCACTACTTTGGAGGCAGCCACTGCATGGGCTGTGATCTCGTTCTTGACAACGTCAGCCCCCACCATCAGTCCGGCCAGGTGGCGGGCACTGCCGGTGGCACCGCTGCCCTTGATCTGGACCCGCTCATCCAGTTCCCCGCCGACCAGCTTCATGCCCGTCTGCAGGGTCTCGATCGGCCGCCCGTTAGTACGCAGATAGCGGCTGGCCAGGACTTTGCCCCACTGGTCTACAACTACGACTTTGGTACTTACTGAACCCACATCTATCCCCAGGTAACCTTGCAACATATAACCAGCCTTCCTATTTCCATTAATTCACAATTATTTTGCTTAAGATCAGGTCTTTACAGCTGCGACCAGTTCCGGTATCAGCTGCGGTATATCTCTATGGGTAGGAAGTTTGATTAGATCCGCACCCCGTCCCCCTTGTCTTAAAGCCCTGCGCCTGTCCATCAGGTCAATGAAAGCTTCCAATCTGGTTTCCACTCCAGCTTTGCTGGTCTGCTCGTCAAGGAAGAAGGTCAGCACCGGTATGTCGTGTTCGGCTGAAACCCGGGGCAGAATGGAACGAGCCACGATTTCAGGGATACAGGAAAATGGTGCCAGCTGGATAACTCCATCGTACCCATGCTGGGCGTATAGTACGGTTTCTCCGATGCTGTTGGTGCCATGGCCGCCGATACAGGATTCATTGAGATAAGGTCGGGCAGCCGCCCGGATATCCTGCTCCCCTGCGGTCATTATATTGTGCCGTGTATATGAACTCAGATATATAGATCGTTCCGCGATGACCCCCATCTCTCCCAGCATCTTCTGCATGTAATGGTTGATAG
>CAZYGL010000108.1:0-5837 GCA_964647335.1 uncultured Syntrophomonas sp.
CCAGGACTTTCCAAAATATAAGATTGTTCAAGGATCTGACGGTGCTGGATAATGTTCGGATTGCCTTTCACAAGGACATCCACTACGGTTTTTTCAGCGCCATTTTCCGCAGCGCCTCGTTCTTCCGGGGCGAACAGGATATGGAGCGACAGGCCATGGAATTCCTGCGCATATTCAACCTGGACCAGAGGCGAAACGAGATAGCCAGCAGTCTTCCCTACGGAGAACAAAGGCGTCTGGAAATAGCCAGGGCCCTGGCTACCCGACCAACCATGCTGATCCTGGATGAACCAGCTGCGGGCATGAATCCCCAGGAGACACAGGAATTGATGCACTTGATCCGTTGGCTGCGCAGCGAGTTCAACCTTTCGATCCTGCTGATCGAACATGATATGTCATTGGTGATGGGTGTCTGCGAGCGTATTTACGTGCTTGATTATGGGCAAGTCATAGCGGAGGGTCAACCAGAAGAGATCCGCAACAACAAAAGAGTAATTGAAGCTTATCTGGGCGAGGAGGTAGTATAGTGCTGGAGATCAAGGAGATAGATGTTTATTATGGTGCTATCCATGCCCTCAAGAAATTATCCCTGCACGTTGAACAGGGGAGCATTGTAACCCTGATCGGAGCCAACGGGGCAGGAAAGACCACCACCCTCAAGACCATTTCCGGGATATTGCGCCCCCGCAATGGGAGCGTAACATTCAAAGGCTCTCAAATACAGAAGACCGCCCCGGAAAAAATAGTGGGGATGGGTATATCCCAGGTTCCGGAAGGGCGCCGGGTTTTCGCCTCCATGTCAGTGCTGGAAAATTTGGAGATGGGGGCTTATCTGCGTTCAGACAAAAAAGCCATAAACGAGGACATGGAAAATGTATTCACCAGATTTCCGCGCCTGAAGGAACGCCGCAAGCAGCAAGCGGGAACCCTGAGTGGCGGGGAACAACAGATGTTGGCCATCGGGCGAGCCCTTATGGCCCGGCCTGAATTGCTGCTGATGGATGAACCGTCTATGGGACTGGCCCCGTTGCTGGTAAAGGAGATATTTGCCATTATTAAGGATATTAACGACCGGGGCACCACCATATTGCTGGTGGAACAAAATGCCCACATGGCATTATCCATTGCAGACTGGGCTTATGTAATAGAGACCGGGGAGATCGTGCTTCAAGGTGCGGCTGCCGAGTTGCTGGAAAGTGAAGAAGTGAAGAAAGCGTATCTGGGTGGTTAAGAATTCCAGCAAAAATCCGGCAGTCAAGACAGGGTTCAAATTACTGAAACAGGGGGTATAGGCAATGAAGGTTGGAGAGCGCATGACCACCAATGTCAAAACTGTGTCCATGGAAACCAATATCAATGAAGCTTTTTCGATGATGAAAGACCACAATATCCGCCGCTTGCCGGTCCTCGAAAAGGGAAAGGTTGTGGGCATTGTCACCTTGAGCGACCTTAACCGCGCAGCCCCTTCTTCAGCGACTAGCCTGAGCATTCACGAGTTGAACTACCTCTTGGCCAAAACCACGATTAAAGACATCCTGCCCAAAAAACAGCAGGTCATTACAATCGGGCCCGAAAATTATATCGAAACAGCCGCCAAGCTCATGCGCCGGTATCGTATCAGCGGGCTGCCGGTTCTTGAGCAGGATAAACTGGTGGGGATTGTCACCGAAACCGATATTTTTGATGCCTTCATAGATATCTTGGGGGTGAAGAAGACCCATAGCCGCATAGACCTCTACACCGCCGACAGACCTGGAACTATTGCAGCTATAACAGGAATAATCGCAGCCCAGGGCAAGAACATTTTGAATACCGTGGTCTATTTTGATGATAAAAAGGGCAAGTACAAAATGATCGTGCGACTGGAAGAACTGGACTGCCAAGATGTGGTGGCGGCACTCAAGGATCTGGGCTATGAAGTCGAATCAGTTATCATATCGCCAGAGTCAGTGATGTAAGAGGCCGGTTCCCGTTTGACAATGAGCGGGCAACGATTATATAATCAGTAGGCGATACTTATGGAGGCGGATCGGTCCTGGTGGGCCGCCTGGACTTCAAATCCAGTTTGCGCCGTAGTGATCCTGCGGTGGGTGGGTTCGATTCCCACACGCTTCCGCCAGTAAAATTGGCGTTTCCAACGCTTCTCTATATGTCAAGGAAGAAGTTAACCGCTCCGGCCTTCATAACGGCCGCCCTTGCGTTTGCGTCACATAACCTCTCATATGACCACTTTCCCTATAATCCGCAGGTTCTTCAAGTCGGTCATAGCCTGGTAGCGCGGATTAATCGACTTGAGCTCCACCTTCCCCCCTTTCTTCGAATATTTCTTGCAGGTGATAGCTCCATCCACTTCCGCCACCACGATATCCCCATTTTCGGCTGTAGACTGATCCTTGGCAAAGAGCACGGCTCCATTGGGGACCAGCGGCTCCATGGTGTCACCGCTGAAGGTGAGGGCGAAATCGGCAACCTTTGGGATGATCTTGACCACTACCTTCTCCACTCCCTTGGGAACCGCTTCCACCGCCGGCAGGGCTGGTTCCGCATCCAGGAGCTGGAAGCCGTAGGCACTTGTTTCCTCGGGGAGCTCCTTTTCCTTGGCCAGAAGGTATTTGCCGTAGTTGTAGAGCTCATTCTTGCCGGTATTGGTCAGCCGATAGAAGATATCGGTGATGCTGCCGGCCTGGAAAGGAGTGCGTTCATCATTCATCCCGCCCAGCCACTCGGGCGAAACATCGAAATGGCGGGCGATCTTGGCCACGATGTGAAACAGGGGCTCCTTGTCCGGCACGCTGAGGTACTTGGAAATTACTGCCGGACTCACTCCCACTGCCTTGGCTAGAGATGATTGGGTGATACTGCTTTCCTTGAGCAATTCGCGCAATCGGCTACGAAATTTTTGGTTTATTTGGGGAAGTTCATAGTCTAGTTTGTCCATTAAGCGACACCTCCGCTTTGAGTATAGAATGCTAATTTATGATAGTCAACACGATCAAGGCTAATGGAAACAATTTTAAAAAAATAATCTATTGACATGATATGAAACATAAACATTGACTCTAGTGAATATGGGAGTGGAATATTAAGTTCAGCGCGGAGTGTGATTGGCGCAAAGTACTCCGGATTAATCCGAAAATTTGGAAATTGGAACAAGACTTTTGGAATTTCGGATTGTATACGTATTGCATGAATTTGCGGTGTGAGGAATAACCTTCCCAGGAAAGGGCGATGAATTGTATGAGCCAGAACAGGACCCTTTTTGATGAACCAGAAAGCCAGCTGCTCGATTTGTTCCAGGAACAAGTGCCGCCTACTAGTAAAATCGATGTGGTGCAGATGGACTTCGTGGGAGCAGATGCTATGGGCTGGGAGGAACTGTTTGCGGGATTTGATCGCCTTTACGCGATCACTTATTCTTCGGGCATGGGATTCATCTATGCCCTGCTGCAGAAATTCCCTTATGCCGAGATTATCTTCGGTTTTGACGAGGTCATCTCCTATAACCTACAGGAGATCATGGCTTATCAGCTTAAAACCATTGAAAGACTCAAAACTATCTCCAATCAAACCAAGACCGATCTCTTGGCCAGGATCGATAACCATACCCTGAAGCTACGGGTGGCGAGAGAGAAATTATCTCACGAGAAAATCTATCTCCTCGAAGCTGATGATGGCCGCAAAAGGGTAGTGATGGGTTCAGCCAATATGTCCTATGCAGCCTTCTCCGGCAAGCAGCGGGAAAACGTTTGCTATGTGGACGGGGAGCGGGCTTTCAATTGGTATAAGCAGAGTTTCGATCAGCTGAAAGAAATGAGTTCGGATGATATCTCGGTATCGGCGTTGCAATTGGCCGATGACGGTGAAAACCTGGGCGAGATCCCGGTGATGCAGACGGTCAAGGTGAAAAAAGCCATGGTGATCGAGCCGCAAACCGAGTTTAAAGAAGAGATCAGGTTCGTTCTGGACGTTAAAAACCTGGCCAGCAAACTGACTCCCTATATGCCCAAAGCCGACAAGAAAGGCAAGATCATGCTGTCTCCCGAAACGGTCCTGCAGACCCGGCGGCGGGTGGTGGAAGCCAATATCAGGGAGAAAGAGTGGCGCAACGAATACCCGCAGATGGTGATCGATATTCCGCTGGGAGAGGTCACCTTGAACGATCGCCAGCTGGAGTTAAATCCCGCTCGGGAAGAAATCCAAAACGACGTGGAGCTTTTCCTGGACTATATGGAAGGCTATCAGAAATTCCACGGGGATGTGGACGGCATGCAATACAAATATTATGCGTTTGCCAACTGGTTTTTCACCACCCCCTTCATGGCCAGCCTGCGTAATATGGCGGTCAAATATAATCAGCCCCTGTTGCCATATCCGGTTTTTGGCTTGGTATATGGCAAGAGTAAAGCCGGCAAGACCAGCTTCCTGGAAACCCTGCTGCAGATGATGATCGGCCAAAAGACCAAACTGGCGGCGCCCGATTTCACCCGCTCCGCCATCAATGAACTGAAAAACCGGGTCAAAGGTGCCCCTATCATCGTGGACGATCTCACCCAGGTGCGATTCAATCAACATGCCATCGAAACCATCAAAAATGATGATTTCGGAGTGGCCGAAAACATCCTGACCTATCCAGCGGTGGTCATCAGCGCCAATGAAGACGTCAAGGCGGTTTCGCCAGAGGTGATCCGCCGCACGGTGCTGTGCCATGTGCAGGCAGGGCTGAAGAATACCGAGCTCATGAAAAACAGCGTGGTGCGCAAGGTGCAAAAGAATATCGGCACCGCTTTATACCGGGAATACTTGCGGCGTATGTTGTAGATACTGCCAGAATTGCTGGAGTCCATGAAAGAAGAGGATATTGAGGAAGCGCCGGATATTCTGGAGGTTTCCTCCAGGATTATTTTAGACATCATCGCTGCGCATTCCACTCGAGATATACCCGCCTATATTCGACCCTTGACCCTGGATGATTATTTCAGCGAGAAGGTGACCGGCTCGCAAGCCATCAAGACGATTCAGAGAGCCTGGGACACCAACAAAAAAGCCTTCGAGGTGGACAAAAGGCATGGCCAGTTGCGCTACAATGCCGCCCAAACCTGGGAGGCGGATCGCATTATCAAAGAGCTGCCGGAGGATCTGGAAGCCTATAAATCGCGGGAATACATTGTGATGGACCTGGATAAGGCCGAGCAATTCTTTAACATCGACTTTAGAAAACATAGCGGTATTTGGGGTATTTTCGGGCGGTAGTGAATATAATCGGGTTCATTATTTGGTGTGTTTTTCGTTCACCAGTCTGCAAAAATGCAAGGTATATTTAGCATTTTTGTAGGTAAAAATGTAAATCATATTTATAGTTTTTGCATCCGTAATCCTGGGAAAGGCTAAGGGAGCGATGTTACAAGCGTCACCAAAGTTTATCACAAAGCCTGCTTTAAAGGGGCCGAAGATGAGATTCCTCTTGAAAGTATGCACCGCAATATGATGTCCATATCCGCCCGAAAAACCAATCTCAGTTTCTAAGAACCTAGCCGCATACAATTCTTCAACTTGTTATGGTATGGTTGATCTAAGAAAATGGTAAAAAATCAAAGAACGAAATCAAGAGGTTTAAAAAGTGGTTTGATAATGAGTTCTGGCCGGTGGAATAAAACGAGAGTCGTGGGATCTAAGTTCGTCTAGCGCATGACAAAAAGCGTGGCAACCAATTTTTAGCAGTGGAAAACGTGCGCAATTTTTGCACACGTTTTATACATATAGGCAAAAAAACAAATTTTTTGCACACGTTCTAGTAAATATAGAGAAGCAATTTGGATTCTACTAGAACAGGTCAATAA
>CAZYGL010000109.1:0-3885 GCA_964647335.1 uncultured Syntrophomonas sp.
AAGGAGGAAAGTAGAGAATGGCGAATGTAACAATGGGGGAGGTAACTCAGGTTATCGGCGCGGTCGTAGACATACGCTTCAAAGCCAACGAGTTGCCGGATCTAATGAACGCTATTACCATAAAAAATGAAGAGCGCAACATCGACATTACCCTGGAAGCATTCCAGCTGCTGGGTAACGATATTGTCAGGTGTGTCGCGCTGAGTCCTACCGATGGTGTAAACCGGGGCATGGAAGCAGTCAATACCGGCGCTGCCATTAAGGTTCCCGTAGGGGACGGATGTTTGGGACGTATCCTGAACGTACTGGGAGCCCCGGTTGATGAAGGCGGACCAGTCACCGCCGCTGATTACTGGGAAATCCATCGTGATCCACCGCAGTTAGTAGACCAGTTGCCGGCAACCCAGTTGCTGGAAACTGGCATCAAGGTTGCCGACCTGATTTGCCCCTATGCCAAGGGAGGAAAAATCGGGCTGTTCGGCGGAGCCGGAGTTGGCAAGACCGTTATCATCCAGGAACTGATCAGAAACATCGCCTATGAGCACGGCGGATATTCAGTATTCACCGGCGTGGGCGAGAGAACCCGTGAAGGCAACGACCTCTGGGGTGAAATGGTGGAGTCTGGCGTTATCGAAAAATGCGCCCTGATCTTCGGCCAGATGAATGAACCTCCCGGAGCCCGCCTGCGGGTTGGCCTGACCGGGCTGACGGTTGCGGAATACTTCCGTGACGTAGGCGGACAGGACGTGCTGATATTCATCGACAATATATTCCGTTTCGCCCAAGCCGGCAACGAAGTGTCCGCTCTGCTGGGCCGCATGCCCTCCGCCGTTGGTTACCAGCCGACCCTGGCAACTGACATGGGCTTGCTGCAGGAGCGCATCACCAGTACCCGCAAAGGATCCATCACTTCCGCCCAGGCCGTATATGTGCCCGCGGACGACTTGACCGACCCTGCGCCGGCCACCACCTTCGCTCACTTGGATGCCACCACGGTTCTTTCCCGGGCTATCTCCGAGTTGGGCATATACCCGGCGGTGGATCCGCTGGACTCGACTTCTCGTATACTTGATCCGCAGATATTGGGTGAGAAGCACTACTTCACCGCCCGCGGCGTACAGCAGATCCTGCAGAGATATAAAGAGCTGCAGGACATCATCGCCATCCTGGGTATGGATGAATTATCCGATGAGGATAAAGTCGTGGTTGCCAGAGCCAGAAAGATTCAGAGATTCCTGTCCCAGCCTTTCCACGTTGCCGAGCAGTTCACCGGCAGCCCTGGGATATATGTAAGAGTTGGTGATACAGTTGAATCTTTCACCCAGGTTCTGCAAGGCAAACATGATGCTCTGTCTGAAGATTCGTTCTATATGGTGGGAGATATTGAAACGGCAGTCGCCAAAGCTAAACGATTGGGGGCGTAGCCCATGGCAGGAACCTTCATGCTCGAAATCGTAACCCCGGAGGAACGGTTATTCAAGGATGAGGCCCAATTTGTAGTCGTACCGGAAGTATACGGCGAACTGGGTGTCATGAGGAACCATGCTCCGATGATCGCCGCTCTGGGTGTTGGAATTATGAGATACACCGATGCCAGCGGAGCAATCAAAAAGGTTGCACTTAGCGGCGGATTTATGGAAGTCATGAACAACGAGGTCCGTGTCCTGGCAGAAACCGCAGAACGTGGCAGTCAGATCGACGTACTACGGGCCAAAGCCGCCAGGGACAGAGCCGAAGCCAGATTGGCTGCCAAAGCAGCTGATATCAATATGACCCGGGCTGAGGCGGCCTTGCAGCGGGCTCTTAACAGGCTTAAAGCTGCCGAAGGGGCACCATCCAAATAGCAATGATTCCTATTAAGCCGGAAGGCAACGCAAGTTGTCTTCCGGTTTTTTGTTGTCCCACTGCAGCTTATCCGGAATCAGCCTCAGAAAAAAAGACTTGCCTCGCTTATCCCCATGAGTAATGATACAATTGATATTGAAGACTGTAACATTTATGTAATCTGGAAGGCAGACGGATAACACAATAATTACAGTAATGTTACAATAGACTCACTAGCGAACATTCAGCAGAAGCCATACGATTGCCAGCAGAGGTGGAAAAGGTGAAGTAGCAGGCTATATGGAAGGTTACAGAAGATGATGGTAACAGTGTTATTTCTGGCATATTACTTGCACTAAATAAAATACACTCTAAAAATATTCAGCCAGGGGGAAATGGCTGACATAGTATAGACGTTTGAGTTGGACGGAAACAGAAGCGGATATTGAATCAGCCAAGGAAGGGGGTTTTCCAGGACGGAAGGGGTGCCGAAAGGCGTTCCTGGAGAATCGAGGGCAGTGCACAGGACCCTGACAGGTTCAACCGACAGCAATGTTCACGCGTGATCCGGAATCCCTAGATCATTGTCATGGTAATGTTGGGGCGAGCGGGACCAAGATCGAGGGGCTGCCCCAAGTCCAGAATTCGTTGGATTTCGGTCAAGGCAATGGTGACACTGGATTTACCTCAGAACCTTTTCGAGGGATTACTTCCCGGGCGATTTTCATGGTAGATGATGACAATAGTGCCAGAAAGCTTTTTGTTTAGAGAGGAGTAAAGAACCATGCTTCAATATTACGCGCAGTTGGAACGTTATGAAGGGAATCAGGCCCTCTTCGACATGACCAAAATGTCGATAGTGTCAACGATTGCAGATGAACCGCTGCATATCCATGCTGAAGGATTAAGGGGTACCGGAAAAACCACTATTATGAGGAAGGCCAAGGATATCCTCCCCAATATCGTAAGGATCAAAGGCTGCCTGTATAATTGTGATCCTTCCAAACCCCATTGTCCCCATCACAAAGGCAAGTCGGCCCAGGAGATAGCTGACATCGGCGTTGAAGCAATTCCGATGCCGTTTATTGAGATATCCCACTCGGCCAAGGTGGGGACAGTAGCGGGAAGCATCGACCTGGCCAGGCTCACCGATCCCACCAAACCCGAAGCAGCACTGCTCCCCGGTCTTATCCCCCAGGCTCACCGCGGTATACTGTTCATCGATGAAATCAATCGCCTGGCAGACACCGCACCGGAAATCACAGACATATTGTTAGACCTGATGGGCACCAAACCCGGGACTGTGCAGATCGAGGAAGCCGGCTTGCCGGTAGTCTCCATCAGAGTCAATGTTTCGGTCTGGGCAGCCTCCAACCCGGATGAGGACCCAGGGCCCCTGGAGGAGATCAGGCGGCAGCTCTCGGACCGTTTCGATATGGTCTGTTACATGGGCAGGCCCACTTCTATTGACGTGTTAGCCAAGATGCTCAAGGAAAATTTTCACACCACCAAATTGAATCCCGACCGGGACGCTATGGATATAGATGCTATTCTCAAGAAACATGAAGAGTACACCCGTACTCTCGTGCAGTGGGCGGAAATTTACCGGGATACTGATCTGCCCGATTTCGTTCGCAATTATATAGCACGTCTCTATGTTAAACACAACCTGGAGAGCATACGGGCTATCGAAGCTATGCAGCAGGGGGCAGTGCTCTACGCCATAATCAACGAGAGAAACCAGGCCACCAACAATGATGTTACCCGTATGCTGCCATTGATACTGAAGCATCGCGTCGATTCCGATACCCTTATCAGGGTGATCAACGACACTGAGGGCAAGGGGCCCAGCATGTTCAGTTCCGGAGGTAAAAAAGCCTCCTCCAAAACAGAAGAAGAAGATGCTGACTACTTCAAAAAAGAAGGCCGCCCCTTAAAGGACATGAAACGGAAAGACCTTATAAATACGGAAAAATCTATTGATTTCAACCGTGACTAATATGGAGGCAATCTCATGGACACCGGACAAACCAGCATCGACAATGCAACCTCGGTAGCCAA
>CAZYGL010000109.1:3985-5819 GCA_964647335.1 uncultured Syntrophomonas sp.
CTGGCCGAGGTCCGCAATATCTCCCATGGCAAACAAAAAGAAGTCCTGGATGATTTCGGCCACTATATAAAGCTGCCCTGGAAGAAGTTTAAAGGGCAAGAGTCCAGCCTGATGTCACCGGATGAAAATGTCAACCAGTTGGTTCTGAAGTTGGCTGAAAAATTCGGCGGGGTGGAGGAAATCGAAGAGTGGATGCAGATGTACTCCACCAATATATTCAAACGCAAGGGAGCCGACTATCAGAAGAAAAAATGGGGAGACATAGACCATTACGTGAAACAGATGGAAGAAATGGGCCTGATGCAAAAGACTCCCATCGGGCGAGTCTTGACCAAACAAGGCTTAGTAGTACAGGATTATGTGGTCAAGCACCGGGTAGAACTGGAAACTGAGATCCGCCGCAATATTCGCAAGGTACCGGGCGGCCGCAATGCCCATTTCAGTAAAATCGGGAAATCCGAACAGGAGACTACCGCCGTGCAATTGACCGATTACAACCGGACACTGCACAAGAAAGATTCCTGGACCGGTAACCTGGCTGTATCGCAGACAGTGATCCAGGCCAAGAAAAGTGGATTGCTGCGCGGTGATCAGCGCCTTAATATAAGGAAACAAGACCTGCATTTCTACGACAAGAAAAGTTATATTCCCATAGATATCTGCCTGCTGCTGGATGCCAGCGGCAGTATGGCCGGGGAAAAGCGGCAAGCGGCCGGTTTCCTGGCTCAGCATTTGCTGCTCACCGGTAAGGAAAGAGTGGCTGTAATAACCTTTCAAGAGAGGGCTGCCCGGGTGGTGTCACCCTTCACGCGCAGTCAGAGTGTTTTGAACAAAGGCCTGGCCACCATCAATCCAGCCGGCATGACTCCGCTGGCCAGCGGTATAGTCAAGGCCCTGGAATTGATCAAGGAGAGCCGGGTGCGCAATCCCCTTTTGGTCCTGATCACGGACGGAATCCCCAATGCTGCATTGTGGACCATGGATGCACAAGCGGATGCCCTGAATGCGGCAGCCGCTATTCCGGAGGCCAAAGTTCGGTTCATATGCATTGGGGTGGAATCAAACGCCAACTTCATGGAGAAATTATCCAAAGCCGGAGATGGGGCACTCTACCTGGTAGATGATCTGAATAAGGAAAATCTCATCAATCTGGTGCGGTTCGAGAAGAAATCCATCGTCCGCAAATAGCCGGGCGGTCAGCCTGCCTGCCTGATCCGGGGGGCATTAATTTATTGCATATTAACTCCGAGTAATTCATAATAAGAAACGTATTCAGCTAATCTTGTTGGTGTATTTGAAGTCCCTAAATGTATTGTCCTGGACTGCAAGATTTTCTATGGTTGAATTGGCGGGGTGACCTGCTGACCAGGCATATTCGGAGGAAATATGGAACTGACCATTTTTCATTATTTGTTGATTGGTGCTCTCAGCTACTATTTGATAAAAGGATTGATCTATCTGGGAATGTGGGGAGCACTGGGCCAGATGGAGAAAAGCGGCAAGAAGAGACAGGCCAAGCGCATGGAAGAACACAGACAGAAACTCGAAGCCCGTAACCGTCGAGCAAGAGAGAACTGGGAACGCAAACAATAGTCGAAAGGGGGGCGGTCTGTTGAACAGCCTGCAGATCAAATTTTTGATATTTATTGCGATAGTGTTTCTGATCACCGTTGGTTTTGGAATTCTGATCACTCGGCAGATGAAAGTGGTGGGCGAAAAAGCCCTGGTGGCCAAGAAGGCCCAGGAAGAGTACCGGAAACAGTTAGAGGAAGAGCAGAGAATAATAGAAGAGCAAAAACGCTTGGAAGAAGAACAAAGGCGGCTGGCCGAGGAG